>CACDQA010000016.1 GCA_902554745.1 uncultured Pelagibacteraceae bacterium | reverse complement strand
CTCTTTTGTCTGAAAAAGTTACAAAATCAATTTCTTCTAACCAAGGTGCTTTAGGTAAATTTGCATATTCGGGTTTCCAATTTTTATTCATTTTTATTGGATTTAAATGATGTTTAATTATTGATTTTAAAGTTGGATATGCACCGTTATGTCCATAGGGAGCTGTTAAAGAAACGTTTCTTAATGCTGGGGTTTTAAATTTATACATATCGTTTATATTGTCTGTTTCAACCATTCTTCCAACGTCACGTGCATAAGGATCAAAAGGTCTTGTCCTTCCAGGCCCAAATTGCGGAATTCCTATTGAATGAAATTTTTGATCTGACAACAAAGATCCTGAATGACAAGAACTACAGTTTGCTTTTCCATAAAATAAGTTCATACCATTTATTTGCTTTAAAGTTAAAGCTTGTTTATCTCCATTTAAATATTCATCAAAGGGAGAGTCGAAAGATGTCCATTCATGAATTTCAAATGCAGCAATTGAATTAACAATATGTGTAATGTTGATATCTAAAGAACTGTTAACATCATCAAAAGCATTTTTAAATAACTCAACATACTCTGGAATTCCTCTAATCCTGTGAGTAATTACAGGCCATACTCTATCAATTCTCATACTATCTTTTCCAACTTTTGAGACTAAGCCTATAATTTCATTTTCACCTGGATTTCCTGCCATCTCAAACTGTCTAGTCATCGGAAACAAAGCTTGAACTGCAACTATATTATCAAGTCCTTTAGGAAGAGCTTCTTGAGCAGGTGTATTAAAACCGTTACCAAATATATTTGATTTGGTTACTCTTCCATCATGTAACAAGGTAGTTATGTCTTTAAATCCTAAATTCCATAAAGCTAAAGCATTTCTTGGAATTCTTTTTTTTATTTTATCATCGCCTTCACCTGCAGTTCTCTCTAATCCTATACCTTGACCTCCTTCACCAATGCCTAACGAAAGTCCATCTGAACCTCCTAGATCATGACTATGGCAGGTTGCGCAAGCAATGTTTCGATTTGCAGATAAAATTTTATCATGAAATAAAAGTCTTCCAATTTTAACTTTTTCTATATCAACTTGATGGAAATCTTCGCTCTTTAATGGTTTTGGTAAATCAGTTGCGTAAGTTTTATTTACTGAAATTAAAAATGGAATTATAAATATTATTATTTTTAAATGATTAAATATCTTCTTATACTTTTGCTTCTTCCATCCATAGTTTTTGCAGAAATAGAAAATGCTCGAGATTTGATGGAACAAGGAAAATTTAAAGAAGCTATGGAAGAACTTATGCCAGCAGCTAGATCTGGTAATGCTGATGCTGAAGAGCTTATTGGAATTATGTACGCTATGGGTCTTGGTGTTGAAAGAGATGATGTTAGAGCTTTTGAATGGTATCTCAGATCTTCTATGAAAGGTCATCCTGGTGCCCAATCTGGTGTTGGGTGGTATTACGAAATTGGTAGAGGACTTCCTGCTCCCGATCTTGTTAGAGCTTATATGTGGTACGGCTTGTCTGCTATTGGTGGAGATCCTGATGCTGCAATTTCTCAGGAAGAAGTTATTAAAAAAATGACTCCTGAACAAATTGAAAAAGCTCATATTCTCATAAAAGATTATAAATCTTGGATATATCCTTTTAGATAATGAGGCGAACTAAAATCCGCCCCATTATATTAATTTGAAATTACAAATCTTTTTTGTATGCGCTCGATGCCTTTTTCTCTGCTTTAGCTACTGCTTTAGTTAAAGCGTTGAAAATTTCTTTTCCACCTTTAACATTAGCTTTAAACCAATCATACACTGGGCTAGCTTCTTTTTTAAAACTAGCTTTTTGATCAGGCGTAGGAACATATAAATCTCCACCACCTGCTACAAAGTCCTCGTAAGCTTTGATCGATTTTCTCTTAGGAGAAGCAAAAGTTGCTTGTTGCAAAGCATAGAAACCATCAGTCACAACTTTTTTAAGATCTGTTGACATCGATTGATATTTTGCATTATTCATCCACCATAATGCACCCATGTATGCATGACCGTCTAAAGTAACATATTTTAGACCTGCATCAGGAAACTTCATGTTCATAATGTCAGTTATTCCATTTTTAGATCCTTCAACTACACCAGTTTGAAATGAAGTAAACAATTCTGGCCATGGAATAGGAGTTGGAGATGCACCTAATGCTCTTACAAGTTCCTGAGGTAAATCAGCTACAACTGTTCTGATTTTTAAACCTTTCATGTCAGATGGATTTGCAACTCTTCTTTTTGTATTAGCAAAATTTCTCCATCCTCCAGTATTTCCAATTGTCATCAATCTAATTGAGTCATTAGAATCTTTTAGAGCCATTTTTCTCATTGTTCTTACAAAATCACCTTGCATTACATCTTCAGCAATTCTGTCATCAGCCATTAGATAAGGTAAATCTAAAACTTGAACATATGGGAATACGCCTGCAGCACCTCCAGAAGTAGAAATGTAAATATCTATACTTCCATCAGATACACCTTGTAAACACTCAGCACCTTTTGAACAAAGCTGCGTACCTACAAATAGTTCTACAGCTATTTTTCCATTTGAAGCTGCTTCTACGTAGTTTTTAAATACTACAGCACCATCATAATCTTCATCTTGATCATTAGAGTTCATTGTCATTCTCAAGTTATAATCTGCAGCTGAAACAGATGCAGTAAAACTAATTAAGAATAATAATGAAAAAAATGATTTTATTATTTTACTCATAATTATTTCCCTCTCTTTAAATATTTATGTATATAAACTATACTTAAATTGATTTAGAGAGTCTATCGAGTAGTAAAAAAAATTATATTTATTTTGCGAAACCAGTAAGCAAAGGAATAGTCATCGATATTGATGGAAAATAGGTTATTAAAAAAATAACTATAGCTTCTACTGCTAAGAATGGCAATATAGCTTTTGCTATTGTTTCAACTCTTTCCCCGGATACAGAGGATGCAACAAATAATACAAGACCCATTGGCGGAGTTGCTAAACCAACTGTTAAATTAACGGACATAATAATTGCAAAATGCACAGGATGAACTCCCAACTCAACAAACACTGGTCCAAGAATTGGTCCTAAGATGATTATCGCTGGACCTGCATCTAAAAACATTCCAACAACAAATAATAAAATATTTATAAGAAATAACAAAACATAAGGATTGTCAGTTAATCCCAAGACGAATGCAGCAAGATGCTCGGGTGCATGTGATAAACTTACAACTGTTTTAAAAGCCATTGCAGCACCAACTAAAAGAAGAACCACTGAAGATACCATCGCTGCTTTTGTCATCACTTTAGGAACATCTTTCCATTTTAATGATTTCAAAACAAATAGACCAATAAACATTGCGTAAGCAGCTGCTACAGCTGATGCTTCTGTTGGTGTAAAAATTCCTCCAAGGATACCTCCTAAAATTATTACAGGTGTCATCAAAGGGAAAAAGGCTTTAAGAGATGCTTTGCCTCTTTGGCTCCAAGTTGTTTTTTCAGTTACTGCTGGAAAATTATATCTCTTAGCCATAAATTTTATTGTAATCATCAAGCTAACCCCAACTAAAATACCAGGTACTATTCCTGCTAAAAATAATGCAGCAACACTCTCACCCATTACATATGCATAAATAATCATTATTCCAGAAGGTGGAATTATAGGTCCAATTACAGAACTCGCTGCTGTAATTGCAGCAGCAAATTTTTTTGTATAGCCCTGCTTTTCCATTGCAGGAATAAGCATTGATCCAATTGCTGATGTATCAGCTACAGCTGAACCAGATAAACCTGCAAACAACATTGAAGTCAGTACATTGACATGAGCCAATCCACCCTTTAAGTGTCCCATCATCGCCTGACTAAATTCAACTAGTCGATGAGTTATTCCTCCTCTGTTCATTAACTCTCCTGCTAACATAAAAAATGGTATTGCCATCAAAGGGAAGCTATCTATTCCATTATAAATATTTCTATAAAGCATAGCTCCATCTCTAGCTTGATCATTTAGCCAAAGCAAAATTCCTGGTGCTGCTAACAATCCAAAAAATACAGGTAAACCAATTAACAAAAATAATAAAAATAAAGGAAGAAACCAAACTAACATTATTGCGTCTCCAACTTCTGTTTATCGTAATCTTCAGGCAAGTCTAACTTTGTAAAATTAGTAAGAATATTTCTTAAAATTAACTCTATATTCACAGAAATTAAAAAAATAATTCCCACAGGTAATGACATATACATCCAAGCTAATTTTATTGGTTCTGCTTTCCCGCCAATTAAATGAAAAGGAATTTTTATCGATGAAGAATTAAATATCCATCCAGCATTAATATGTTTAAATCCTAATTCAAAACCTATTACTAAGACAAAAAGAGAAACGATTAATAAAAATAAAGTTAATAATGTGGAGATAAGTTTTGGTAAAAATCTCTCTAGTAAATCAATAGAAACAAATCCACCCCATCTATACGCAGATGGTGCAATCAATCCTGTCATCCATAACATCAAAAATCTAGCCACCTCATCGGGCCATGGCAGTGCATTATTTAATACATATCTAAAAAATACTTGCACCAAGATGACAATCACCATCAAAAGTATTGCTATCCATGCAAACTGTCTTCCAATTCTTAAAAAAAAAGTATTTATTTTCTCAAGGATCTTAAAAAAAGATAGGAGAATGTTAATTGTCAAATTCACAGCTAAATTTATTTTAAATATTTAATAAATACAACTTTAATCAAAAAACTAATTTACTTTATAGAATAATTCTCGTATTAAAAATGCTCTCTAAAAAATTGATATATAATTATGAGTAATAAAAAAAAGATATTAATTATTCAAAAAGTCCATGAAAAAGGTATGGAATTAATAAATAACCATCCTAATTTTGATGTTGAAGTAACTGATGACACTTCAATAGAAAATTTAAAATCAAAATTAAAAGATTGCGATGGTGCATCAATAAGAATTGCAAAACTTCCTGGTGAAACCTTTGAAGAAGCAAAAAATTTGAAAATTATTTCAAGACATGGTGTAGGTTACGACAATATCGATTTAAAAAAAGCTAAAGAAAAAGATATAAAAATAGCAATAACAGCTAATGCTAATGCTGTTACAGTTGCAGAACATGTAATGTTCGTTTTGTTAAATATTGCAAAAAGAAAAGGCTTATTTGACAAAACAGTAAGAGATGGAAATTTTAAAGACAGAAATAAATTACCAAAAACAATAGAAGTTTGGAAAAAAAATTTTTTGATAATGGGTTTTGGAAGAATAGGAAAAGCCTTAATTAAAAGATGTCTGGGTTTTGAAATGAATGTATTCGTTTATGATCCATTTGTAGATAAAGATAAAATTGAAGAATTAGGAGGAAAAAAAGTAGAAGATCTAGCCGAAGCAGTAAAAACTATGGATGTTATTTCGCTCCATATGCCTTTGACAGATAAAACCGAAAATTTAATTAATTATGATTTATTAAAAACAATGAAAAAAAATTGCATTATTATTAATGCAGCAAGAGGTGGAATTATTCATGAAGAAGATCTTGATAAAGCACTTAACGAAAATTTAATTTTTGGAGCTGGAATTGATGTTTTTAAAAAAGAACCACCTGATGATAATAATCCACTTCTCAAAAATGAAAAAGTTTATTTAAGTCCACATACTGCAGCTTTTACCGATGAATGTATGACAAGAATGGGTAAAGAGACAATTCAAAATATTATTGATTTTTTTGAGGAAAAGTTAGAAAAATCTAAAATTGTAAAACTTTAATATGAAAATTAATTTCAAAAATTTTGGATTTTTAGAATTTTTAGTATCAGCATCTGCAATCTTTGTAGTTGGTATGTTAATTTGGACAGCAAGTACAAGACCAGCTGTTGAAGCTAAAGCTAATTTAGTAAAAGAAAATCACAACAAAGTCGTTGATCTAATTAATGATGAAATTAACAAATGTGGTAATAACGATGAAGGTAAATTCACTGTTTGGGGTGATCCATGTAATGGTGAATGGATAGCTGATAAAGTTGTTAATTATATCAATGAAAATTTAAAAATAGAAAATCCATTTTCTGACGACTCAAAAGTAAAAACTGATCCTGATCCTAGAATAAAAGCTGAAGGTAAAGCTGGTCAATCAGTTGAGATGGGGGTGATCTTTGTTATGTCCTCAAATTTTTTGCCTGATCCTGGTTCTGAATGGATTGTTGGTACTTGTTTCAAATCTCCTTGTGTTGCAGCAGGAAATAACGAACTTACTTCTATTTATAGATAATTAATTTTTATAGATCTCTATATTACTTTTTTTTAAGGTTTCGGTTAAATATTTATAACCAATCTTTGCATATTCAAAAGGATTTGCTTTTGCTGGATCTTGCTCAGCTTCAACTACCAACCAACCTGAATAATTTTTTTCTTTTAATACATCAAATAATGGTTTGTAATCAATACAACCATCTCCAGGTACCGTAAAAGCACCTTCCAAAAATGCGCCCCTAAAACTTAAATCTTCTTTTAATGATTTGTCTAAAACATTTTTTCTTATATCCTTACAATGAATATGAATAACTCTATCACCAAAATTTTTTAATATTTTAAGAGAATTGCCTTGAGCAAAAAGCATATGACCAGTGTCTAAAGTAAGTTTTACACTATCATCAGTGTTTTCTAGCAATCTTATAGTGTCTTCCTCGGTTTCTATAACTGTTCCCATGTGATGATGGTAAGCAAGAGGCATTCCTTGATCTTCTAAATATTTTCCCATCTCTGAAATTTTTGCATAGTATTCTTTGGCTTCATCAAGACTCATTTTTGGCCTTGTAGAAAGTTTTCTATTTGGGTCTCCTTGAATTGAACCTGAGACTTCTGCAAAAACCATGCAGGGAGAGTTACAATCTTTGAACAATTTTAGCTGAGCTTGTATTAAATTTTTTTCCTCATTAACGGTGTTTTTTTTTAAATTTGCACCATACCAACCTGAACAAAGATTTAAGCTAAACTCTTTTAATTTAGGAATTAATTCTTCAGAGTTTTTAGGAAATTTACCTCCAGACTCAATTCCAATAAATCCTGCTTGACTAGCTTCTGATAAGCATTGTTCCAAAGAAGTATCGCCCCCAAGTTCTGGCATGTCATCATTGCTCCATGCTATTGGTGCTATTCCTAATTTTACTGACATAAATATTTTTTTTGCTAAGATATATTCAATGTTTAAATCAAATAAAACTAAAAAATTAAGTTTAGGAATTGTTGGTGGTGGTCCTGGATCCTGGATTGGTCATGTTCATAGAATTTCATCTAGATTTGATGATCAGTACGAAATAGTAGCTGGTGTTTTTTCTAGAAATGTAAAAATTTCAACTAAGTTTGGAAAAAGCATAGGCATTTCACCTGACCGATGTTACTCAAATTACAAAGAAATGGCTGACAAAGAATCTAAGAGAAGAGATGGAATTAATGTAGTTTCTATAATGACACCTCCATCAAGTCATCAAATTATTGCTGAAAAATTTATTTCAAAAAATGTAAATATAATTTCTGATAAACCTTTCGCTGGAAATTTAGAACAAGCGAAAAAACTTTTCAAATCAATTAAAAAAAATAAAAAAATTAAATATGCTCTTACACATAACTATTCAGCTTATCCAATGGTTAGACAGGCAAAAATTCTTGTTGAGAGAGGTAAGATAGGAAAAGTAAGAATGATAAATGTTGAGTATGTGCAGGATTGGTCTGATGGATCATCTATCAATAGCAGAAATGCAAAAAAGAAATTAAAGTGGAAACTTGATAAAAATATTGTTGGTTCCTCAGCTGTATTAAATGAAATTGGATCTCATGCTTATCATTTAGCAATGTATATATCTGGTTTGAAAGGAACAAATGTTTTTGCTGATATAAAGCAAATTTCTCCAAAGATAAAAATGGATGATAATGCTCAAGTTATGATTAATTTTACCAACGGTGCAAAAGGTATGTTTTGGACTAGCGTAATGTCTAGAGGGGGAGTTTATGGATTAAGAATAAGAGTTTATGGTGACAAAGGAAGTTTAGAATGGGTTCAAAATGATCCTGGTTACTTAAAGTTAAATCCTTCCAAAGGTGCGGTAAAACTTTTAGAAAGAGGTTTTCATAATGCAGATTTTTCAAAGAATTTTTCTAGAATTAAATTTGGACATCCAGAAGGATATTTAGATGCGTTTGCAAATATATATAAAGAATTTGCACAATCGTTAAAAAGTAAATCAAAAAAGCGATATTTTTATCCTGATGAAGATGAAGGATTTGAAACTGCTAAATTTATTAATGCTTGTAAGGTTTCATCAAAAAGTAAAAAATGGGTAAAAATCAAATAAACGTAGCATTACTAGGTCTAGGTAGAATAGGTCAAATGCATGCTGAAAACTTAATAAATCATAAAAGTTTCAAATTAAAATATACTTTTGATATCAGTAAGAAATTAGCGAAAAATATTTCAAAAAAATTTAATACAATTGATATTAGTGCCCCTGAAAAAGCTTTTAGAGATAAAAATATAGATTTAATATTTATTGCTTCTAGTACTTCTACTCATATTAAGTTTATAAAAGAGGCAGCAAAATATAAAAAAGTAGTCTTTTGTGAAAAACCTTTAGATTTAAATATTGATAAGGTTAATAAATGTTCAAAAGAGATCAAAAAGTATAAACCTAAAATACAATTAGGTTTTAACAGAAGGTATGACCCAGGACATAGTTCAATAAAACATGAGTTAAGAAAAGGAAAAATTGGAAAACTAGAAAAAATAATTATCACCAGCCGGGATCCTGCCCCACCTTCATTAAATTATTTAAAAGTATCTGGTGGCATATTTAAAGACATGATGATTCATGACTTTGACTTGTTAAGATTTTATTTGGAAAAAGATGAGATAGAAAATATTTTTACTACAGCTAGTAATATTTCAGATAAACGATTTGATAAAATTAAAGATTATGAACTAGCTTCATGTCTTTTGAAATCAAAACAAGGTGTGCAATGTATAATTACAAATTCTAGACACTGTAGCTTTGGGTACGATCAAAGAGTAGAGTTATTTGGTTCAAAAGGAATGTTAATATCTGGAAATAAAAGTGAGAATGAAACAGAGATTTTTACAAAAAACAACACATCACAGAAAAAACCACTTTTAAATTTTTTTATAGATAGATATGTTGATGCTTACAGGCTTCAACTTGATGAATTAGCTTTATATTCAAGAAAAAAAAAGTCCCCAATTTCAAGTTTTGAGGATGGAAGAAGGGCTTTGATAATTGCTAACGCTGCATCACAGTCCTTAAAACAAAGAAAACAAATAAAAATTAAGTTTTAATTCTAAATTATAATTGTTCTAAGATATATATATTTTCTATACATATTGTCCATGACACCTTTACAACCTACTTTTGTTTATGTTAACGTCCGCGCATAAAAAGTTAACTTTTATTTAAACGAGAGGGAAATAAATGAAAACATTATATAAATCATTACTAGCTTTTGTTGCTTGGGTTATGCTTTCAGTGTCTGCTTTAGCAGTAGATGTGATCGTTGTATCTCACGGACAAGCTAACGACCCGTTTTGGTCTGTTGCTAAGAATGGTGTAGATAAAGGATGTGCAGATATGGGAATATCTTGCAAGTACACTGCACCTGCTACTTTCGACATGGTTGAAATGGCTAAATTAATTGACAACGCAGTTTCACAAAAACCAAAAGGTATTGTGATTACTCTTCCAGATGCTGCTGCTTTAGGAAAATCTGTTAAAGCTGCTATCGCTGCTGGTATCCCAGTAATTTCAATGAACTCTGGTTCAGATGACTTTGCATCACTAGGTATTAGTGCTCACGTTGGACAAACTGAGTTTGAAGCTGGTGTAGGTGGCGGACAAAAAATGAAAGCTGCTGGTGGTAAAAAAGCACTATGTGTTAACCACGAAGTTGGAAACGTTGCGCTAGACAGAAGATGTGCTGGGTTCAAAAAAGGTTTTGGTGGATCTGTTGACATCTTAGGAACTTCTAATGACCCAACAGAAATTCAAAAAGCTGTTGCTGCTAAATTAGGTGGTGGATATGACACTATCCTAACTTTAGGTGCTGGTCTTGCAGGTGAAGCTGCTCTTAAAGCTTTAGAATCTGCAGGAAAAGTTGGTAAAGTTAAACTTGGTACATTTGATATGTCACCAGGAATGTTAAAAGCTGCTGCTGCAGGCAAAGTAGAGTTTTTAATTGACCAACAACAGTACCTACAAGGTTACTTACCAATAGCAATTTTTGGTCAGTACATGAGATATGGAACAATGCCAGCTGGTGTGGTTATGACTGGTCCTGGTTTCGTAACTCCTGACAATGCTGCTAAAGTAATTAAGTGGGCAGCTCAAGGTTACAGATAAAAAATACTTTAAAAGGCCTAGCTAACTTTTAGTTAGGCCTTTTTTCTAAATAAAATTCAAATTAATGTCAGATAAAGCAAAAAGTATCGCATCAAAAAAAACTTCAGGTCAAGACGAAAGACTTAAAGAGGTATCAAAACTAAGATTGCTTTTAAATAGACCAGAATTAGGTGCTGTTGGTGGTGCGATTTTAGTATTCATATTTTTTGGAATAGTTGCAGGTGATACAGGAATGTTTAGTGCTTATGGAACTCTAAATTTTTTAGATGTCTCTGCAAATTTAGGAATTATTGCAATTGCTGCAGCAATGCTAATGATTGGTGGTGAATTTGATTTATCAATTGGATCAATGATTGGTTTTGCAGGAATTTGTATAGCAATACCTGCAATTTACTGGGGTTGGCCTTTATGGGTAAGTATTATTTTTGCTTTTGCGATGGCGGTACTAGTTGGATACTTCAATGGTATCCTTGTTGTTAGAACTGGACTTCCATCTTTTATCGTAACTCTAGCAATGTTGTTTATTTTAAGAGGTGCTACATTAGCAATCACAAGATTAATTACAGGAAGAACTCAAGTTCCTGGTTTAAGAGTTTTAATAGAGAATGATCCAATCGCGTGGATGTTTGCAACTGATACATTTAAATGGTTATTCACTTGGTTAGGTTCAATGAATTTAATTGCATTAAGAACTGATGGGACTCCATTAGCTACTGGTATTCCACCTTCAGTAATATGGTTTATTGCAGCTACTCTTTTTGCAACATGGATATTAATGAAGACTAGATATGGAAACTGGATTTTTGCATCAGGAGGAGACAAAAACGGTGCTACTAATGTTGGTGTGCCTGTTGGAAGAGTGAAAATAAGTTTATTTATCGGAACAGCAGTTGCAGCAACAATTTTTGCAACAATTCAAGTATTAGATGCTGGTTCTGCGGATACTATGAGAGGAAATTTAAAAGAATTAGAGGCAATTGCAGCAGCAGTTGTTGGCGGTTGTTTATTAACTGGAGGATATGGTTCTGCAATTGGTGCAGCTTTTGGTGCATTAATATTTGGAACTGTATCTATGGGAATATTTTACACAGATGTTGATACTGATTGGTTTAAAGTGTTTTTGGGAGCAATGATGTTAATTGCTGTAGTGTTTAATAATTACATAAGAAAAAGAGTAACAGAAAGTAAATAATGTCAGAAAATTTGATTGAGTTTAATAACATTAGTAAGTTTTTTGGGAAAGTAATTGCTCTTAAAGATGTCACTATGAAATTAAAAAAAGGTGAGATCATGTGTTTACTTGGGGATAATGGTGCTGGAAAATCTACTTTGATTAAAACTTTAGCTGGTGTTCATAAACCTGATGAAGGTGAAATAGTAATCGAAGGTAAAAAAACTGTTTTTGACTCACCAAAAGATGCTTTGGATATGGGAATTGGAACGGTTTACCAAGACTTAGCTTTAGTTCCATTAATGAGTGTTACAAGAAACTTTTTTATGGGAAGAGAACCATTAAAGGGACCGCCATTTTTAAAAACTTTTGATATTGAAAAAGCAAACCAAATTGCTGCAGAGAGAATGGGTCAAATTGGAATTGACGTAAGAGATCCTTCGCAAGCTGTAGGAACAATGTCTGGAGGTGAAAGACAATGTTTAGCAATATCAAGAGCTATATATTTTGGAGCAAAAGTTTTAGTTTTAGATGAACCAACTTCTGCATTAGGTGTCCATCAAGCCTCAATGGTTTTAAAATATGTTGTAAAAGCAGCTTCGCAAGGATTAGCTGTAATTTTAATTACACATAACGTTCATCATGCATATCCAGTTGGAAATAGTTTTACAGTTCTAAATAGAGGTAAAAGTTTAGGAACTTTTAATAAAAAAGATATTAGTCGTGAGGAGCTTTTAGGTATGATGGCTGGTGGTGAAGAGCTTGATAAGCTTGAAGTTGAACTTGAAGAAATGAATAGGATTAACAATTAATTTTAAGCTTCATATAGTGTAGGGAACATTTCTCCCTCAACAGGATCTCCATTTTTATAACCTGCTTCTTGCATTGCTTTCCTATAATTAAAACTTGTCCAATCTCCATCATAACTTATTTTTGCATCCTCTTTAGAAACTCTTAATGTATATCGGCTTAAAGTTTTATCAGGAATACTCTCATTCAAACTTCCATGTAGTGTTCTCATATCGAAAACTACAGCATCCCCTAATTCGCAATCCCATTGTAAAAACTCATATTTATCTTTATTTCCTAATATATCAGGAGGTAATTCATATTTTTTTCCATTGGCTATACATTCATTACCTTCAATTTTATGTCCATCCTTAAACAAAACTCTCAAAAAAAATTTATTCCATAAATGTGAACCCCTCACCCAAACAACTCCCTCATTTTTTTTTGTTGGTTGCAGTGGAAGCCACAAAACACACATTGTTCCATCCATATCAAAATAACTGATATCGTGATGAAAAGGTGTTGAAGATTTTGATCCTGCCTCTCTCAAAAACCAATTATCCATTACTAAATTAATTTTTTTTGCAGACATTAATTCTGCAGCTATCTGTGCATAAGGTGATTTATAAACAAATTCTTTAAATTCAGGAATTAAATGCCAAGTCCAGTAATCCTCTAGATAAGCTGGAACATTTTTTTTAGTTGTGTGAGATTTAAATCTAGGACTAGGATTAGAAATATCTTTTTCTATACCTGTCTTAAGTTTATTAATCCAATTAATATCGAATTTGTTTTTTAGAAATATTGCGCCATCTTCTTTAAATTTTGTTATTTCATTTTTGGTTAGAATTTTGTTCATAATAATAAAAGTTAAGTTTTATTGTATTTTAATGCATTAAAGTGTCTAGTAACAGTTGAATTTATTATATTTAAAATCCACATAACTAATATTTGATTTTTTCATTAATTATTTTTCTTCTATAATGTTACTTTACAAGTAGGAGGTAACTATGGCTAAATTTATAGTAATGGGCAATTATACAGCTCAAGCTTTTAAAGGATTTATAGGTAATCCGGATCAAGACAGAGCTGCAGCAGCTACTGCTTTATCAGAGGCAGTAGGAGGAAAGATGGAATCTTTTATGATCACAAGAGGAGCTTATGATTTTGTAGGAGTTGTGAGTGGTAGTATTGGATTTGAAGGTGCAGCAGCAGTTAAGCTAGCAGTTGAAGCTTCTGGAGCTATAACAAATTTTACCATATTAGAGGAAATGGATATGGGTAAAGCTGCAGGCATGGCATCAAAAGCTATGGCTAATTATAAACCAGCAGGTTAAAGCTAGATTTTAAGTTAATTCTATCATGATTAATTTTATTAATTATGATAGCTTTAACTTAAATGAAAATATTAAGAGATAGTTTTGGTAGGTCTTTTCCTTATATAAGACTTTCGATTACCGATGTATGTAATTTTAAGTGTGGGTATTGTTTACCTAATGGTTATCAAGTTGATAAGAGCGATAATAGAAAATTTCTTCACTTAGAGGAAATCAGACGTTTAGCAAAAGTTTTTTCAAAATTGGGTGTATGTAAAATTAGACTTACTGGAGGCGAACCAACAGTAAGAAAAGATTTTTTTGATATAATCAAGATCTTAAAAAATGAAGCTGGAATAAAAAAAGTTGTAATTACCACAAACGGTTATCATTTAGATGAAAAAGCAAGGATGTTAGTAGATAGTGGCTTAAACGGCATTAATATTAGCATTGATAGTCTAGATAGAAATACATTCAAAAATGTTACAGGTCATGATCGATTACCAGAGATTTTAAAAGGAATTAACATCCTTCAAGATTTAAATTTTGAAAATATTAAGATTAATGCAGTTCTTTTAAATGGAATAAATGCATCAGAAAAAGATTTTGAGTCTTGGGGAGAATTTATAAAAAAGAACAAAGTGGATTTTCGATATATAGAACTAATGCAAACAGGCGATAACCTAGATTATTTTAAAAAATATCATGTATCTTCAAAAATTTTCAAAGATTACTTAAATAAAAATAATTGGATTTATCAAACCTTAGGTAAAGATGCAGGGCCGTCACTAAATTATATCAATCCAGAATACAAAGGGAAATTTGGAATTATAGCGCCCTACTCTAAAGATTTTTGTAGAAGCTGTAACAGATTAAGAATTACATCAAGAGGAGATCTTAGATTATGCCTATTTGGAAATACTGGAATAAGTATAAGACATTTATTACAAAAAGATGATCAAATTGAAGAATTACAAGATCTTATAATGGGTCAAATGAAATTTAAAAAAGAATCTCACCACTTGGAACTAGGCGAAACTGGTTTAACTAAAAATTTATCTACCACGGGTGGCTAATGTCAAAATTAAAAATTATAAATCAAGAAGAACTTAAAGATTGGGCGAAAGAAATATTTCAAAAAAACTCTTTCAATATGGTTGATGTTTCTTCAAAAAAAGAAACTTTTAGAAGAGCGCTTGCGTCAGGTAAAATTTATGTTGGAAAAGAGGTTATTGATCTAATTAAAAATAAGAAGATGCCTAAAGGTGATCCTATTACTTTAGCTGAGGTATCAGCTGTGTTGGGTGTAAAAAAAACAAGTGAACTTATTCCTCTATGTCACCCACTTCCAATTGACCATACGGCTACTAAAATAATTATGAATGAATTAGACAGTTCATTAGAAGTTTTTTGCGTAGTTTCTGCAGTAGCAAAAACAGGAGTTGAAATGGAAGCTATAATGGGTGTTAACTCTGCCTTAATCACAATTTATGATTTAAGCAAAATAGTAAATCCACATCTTAAAATTGATAACGTAAAATTATTAATTAAAGAAGGTGGAAAAAGTGGATTATGGAAAAACCCTGATGGTCTCCCAGATTTTTTAAAAAATATTTTTTAATGAAAATATCAGTTGAACTATTTGGCGCAGCTAGAGAATTTAGTACTAAATCTCATTTAGACTTTGAATTAATTGAAAATTCCTCGATAAAAGATCTTAGAAACCAAATGATAGAGTTTATTGATATAAAATTTAAAGGAAATGAAACTTTTAAAAAAATTATTAAATCATCAGCTTTTTGTTCGTCTGATGATAAAATTGTCTCAGACAATTATAAAATAGTTAAAAAACAAAACTTTAGCATTATACCTCCTATAGGAGGCGGTTAATGCTACATACTAAAATTATTGATGCTTCAAAAAATGAGAAGATAGAAATTTCAAAAGCAGAAAATTTTTTAAATCAATCGAAATTTGGCGCTGTAATATATTTTGTTGGGACTGTAAGAGATTTAAATGAAAATAAAATAGTTACTGGTATCACCTATGATGCCAAAGAAAGCATGGTTATAAAAAGTTTTGAAGAAATTTATGAAGAAGCAGATGACAAGCTAAATATTAATGAAAAAGCAGTATTTATTGAGCATGTTAAAGGATATGTGGGTTTAAAAGAAAAAAGCATCATTATTGGTGTAGCTTGTAA
>CACDQA010000015.1 GCA_902554745.1 uncultured Pelagibacteraceae bacterium | reverse complement strand
ATCATGAAAAATATTTGTGACTGGAATAATTGTAATGAAATAGGTGAATATAAGGCACCAGTTGAAAAAGATAATAGCAGAAAATTTAGAATGCTTTGCCTTGAGCATGTAAAAGAATTTAATAAAAATTGGAACTATTTTTCAGGAATGAATGATGACCAAGTAATGGATTTTTTAAAATCTGACATGACTTGGCACAAACCTACGCAAAGCTTTAGCTCTTCAGATAATTTTTTCAAAGTGTTATGGAATACAACTTTGAGAGATGAGTTAGATAAAGAAAAAATAAATGGAGATTATAATCATATGCGTCAATTTAAATTCGATCATAAAGATATAAAAGCTTTTGGAATATTGGGGGTTTCTGTGGGTTTAAAGTGGAAGAAAATACAAGATAAATTCAAATTACTTGTGAAAAAATTTCACCCTGATATGAATTCTGGAAATAAAAAATACGAGGAAAAACTTAAACTTATAACATTGGCTTATACTCAATTAAAAAATACCTATAGGGAAAAAATTGACACCAAATCTTAACACAGAACCGGATATTAAAGTTTCATTAAAACAGACTTTTGGAATTGATTCAGAAATGGAAGTAGACGCATTTTCAAAAAAGAATGAATATGTTCCTGAAATTGATAAAAACTACAAATTCGATAGAGATACTACTTTAGCCATTATTTCAGGATTTGCTTATAATAAAAGAGTTTTAGTTCAAGGATATCATGGCACTGGTAAATCTACTCACATAGAGCAAATTGCTGCAAGATTGAATTGGCCTTGCATCCGTGTAAATTTAGATAGTCATGTAAGTAGAATTGATTTGATTGGAAAAGATGCGATTGTTCTTAAAGATGGCAAACAAGTAACTCAATTTAACGAGGGAATTTTACCATGGTCTATACAAAATCCAGTTGCACTTGTTTTTGATGAATATGATGCTGGTAGACCTGATGTAATGTTTGTAATTCAAAGAGTTTTAGAAGCTGAGGGAAGTTTTACATTACTAGATAAAAACAAAGTAATTAAACAAAATAAATTTTTTAGATTATTTGCTACTTCAAATACTGTTGGACTTGGTGATACGACAGGTCTTTATCATGGTACGCAGCAAATTAACCAAGGTCAGATGGATAGATGGAATATTGTTACAACTTTAAACTATCTTAGCCTAGATAGAGAAATGGATATTGTTTTGTCTAAAAATAAAAACTTAAATAACGCAAAGGGAAAAGAAAAGGTTGCTAACATGATAAAAGTAGCATCTTTAACGCGTAAAGGATTTATTGCGGGAGATATTTCAACAGTGATGAGCCCAAGAACAGTGTTACATTGGGCAGAAAATGCAGAGATATTTAAAGACACTGGTTACGCTTTTAGAGTAACTTTTCTTAATAAATGTGATGATATTGAAAAAAATACTATCGCAGAATATTATCAAAGATGTTTTGGTGAAGAGTTGCCAGAATCTTTGATTAATATTCAAATCTAATGAGCACTAAAGAAAATAATTTAAAAGAAAAATTCAAAATTGCTTTAACTTCTACAGCAAAAGTAATTGCTGATGATTTTGATGTAAAAAAAATAAATTCTGAAGAAAAAAAAATAAAAGAATTTAATTTTCTAGAGATTGATAATTTAACTAGTCCAGCTGATTTTATAAGATTACGTGCAGAAACAGACTCCTCTGCTTTGAAAAAAAAATTTTGTAATGAAACAATTTACAAAAAAAACCTTCCCTCAAATACATCTTCTAGATCTCTTTATAATATAGCTGAAAAAATACGTTATGAGACTCTGGGAGGAAAAATGTTAAAAGGAATTGAGAAAAATTTTCAAGAAAATTATCATCAAATAATAAATCGTAAACGCAAAGATCAATTAAAAACTAAAGAGGATGTATCTGTATCAGAAGCATTCGAACTATATATGCTTAAGAATTTTCATAAGATTAAGCTAAATCCTCTAACAACAAAAATGCTTAATTTTTGGGAAAAAGATTTTGAGGAAGCTATAGAAAAACATAAAGAATTTTTACTTAAAAATCTTGAAGATCAAAACATTTATGGTTCAAAGTTTTCAGAAATATTGGAAGAAATGGACATTTTTCAAAGTGAAGATGAGAATGAAAAAAAAGAAGAAAATCAAGATCAAGGACAAGATAATCCATCAAATGAAGATGAAAATAATGACAAAGAAGATAATAAAGATGAAAAAGATGAAAATGTATCTGAGGCTTCATTAAATGCTGATTTTAGTGTTGACGAATTTAACTTTGATGAACAACTGTCAGACACGGAGTCAGATGAGCAAAGTTCAGAACAAGTAGCTCAAAAAAAAATAGATAATATCAATTTAGATTATAAAATATTTACAACTCAGTTTGATGAAGTTGTAAAAGCTGAAAATCTAGAAAATGCAGATGAGGCAACAAAACTAAGAAAAAATTTAGATCAACAATTAATCGGCTTTCAAGATATTATAACAAAACTTGCTAATAAACTTCAAAGACAATTGCTTGCAAAACAAAATAGAGCTTGGGAATTTGATTTAGAGGAGGGGTTATTAGACAGTTCAAAACTTCCAAGAATTATTATGGATCCATATAATTCTTTGTCATTCAAAAAAGAAAAAGATTTAGATTTTAAAGATACAGTAGTGACTCTACTCATTGATAATTCTGGATCCATGAGAGGAAGACCAATCACCATTGCAGCTATTTGTGCAGATATTTTATCCAGAACGCTAGAAAGGTGCTCTGTTAAAGTTGAAATTTTAGGTTTCACAACTAAAAATTGGAAGGGTGGACAAAGTAGAGAATTATGGACCAAAAATTCCAAACCTAAAACACCAGGAAGATTGAACGACCTAAGACATATAATTTACAAAGGAGCAGATACCCATTGGAGACAGGCAAAAAATAATTTAGGGCTAATGCTTAAAGAAGGATTGCTCAAAGAGAACATCGATGGAGAAGCTATATCATGGGCATATAACAGAATAAAAAAGAGAAAAGAAGAAAGAAAAATATTAATGGTTATTTCTGACGGGGCCCCTGTAGATGACTCAACTCTTTCTGTAAATTCAGGTGACTTTTTAGAAAAACATTTAAAAAAGATTGTAAAGTTTATTGAAAATAAATCAGATATTGAAGTTTTGGCTATAGGAATTGGTCACGATGTTTCTAGATATTACAATAAAGCTATCAAAATTACTGACGTGAATGAATTAGGAGATGTTATGATATCTCAATTAAGTTCATTATTTGAAACAAAGAACAAATACCACTAAATATTAAACAATTCTTTATTCTTCCATCTAATAACAACTTCGGCACCATTACGTGTTTTTGAATTTCTACAATTAACGGATGCAAAATTTTTTTCTAATAAAGTTTTTCCAATAAACAAACCTAATCCCAAACCCTCTTTAGACTTATCTTTAGAATAATTTGATTTTAAATATGGTTCTCCAATTTTCGATATAATATCACGTGGATAACCATTACCATCATCTTCTATTGTAAGTTCTGTAAATTCACTGTCACTTTTTAAATTAATAAAAATAGAATTATTGGCAAATTTATTTGCGTTTCCTATGAAATTTCTTAATCCATAAACTATTTCAATAGATTTACTTATTTTTTTGGGGTTTGAATCTTGATCAAAATTGAAGACAAATTCCTTTTTACTTATTTCCCTAAATGAAGAAATAATCTCATGCAAATAATCTCGAATATTAATATCTTTATCAATAAATTCATCTTCTTCCACTGGATTTAAAGTTAATCTCTTTAAAATTTCATTACATCGCTCGACTTGACTATTCAATAACTCTATATCTTTTTCCAAATCTTTTTGCCCCTTAAATTGTTTCATTAAATCATGCGCAATTATTGTTATCGTAGAAAGTGGAGTACCTAAAGAATGTGCCGCTGCAGCAGCTTGACCACCTAAAGATAAAAGCTCATGTTCTTTAGCCATTACCTCTTCCATTTTTCCTAATGCCTCTTTTCTTAATCTAGATTGTGTGCCAAATGTCATTGCAAAATAATTTAAAAATACTAAAGCGATAATCAAAGAAACAGGTATAGAATAATAAAAATAATGATTGTTATGAAAATCGCTATTTAAATTAATTGGCAAATCTTGATAATTAAAAGTTAAAAATATAATTATAATAATAGTTAAGATTACTAACAGAGTATTAGTTCTTAAACTTAAATTTGATGAAGAAAAAACACTTGGTATTAATATAAAAATTACAAATGGATTAGTTATTCCCCCTGATAAATAAAGAAGGATACCCAATTGTAAAATATCAATTAGTAAAAATAAGAATGCAGATCTATCTGAAAGTTGTGTTTTTTTATAAATAAAAATTAAATATAAATTACTTAATATTCCTAAAAATATAACTAAATTTGAAGTAATAAAATCAAAACTAGAATTTAGAAAAAAATATACAAAGTTTACTGCAATTAATTGTCCAATAATTCCGATCCATCTAAGAGTGATATAAGTTGATTTTTTAAAAGAATGATATTTTGAAGTTTCAAAGAACTTCATTTTTAAATATCAAGATTTTTAACATTTATAGCATTAGAAACTATAAAATCTTTTCTTAATGCCACATCATTACCCATTAAAGTATGAATTAAACTTTGATCTTTTTTTAAATCTTTTGAGTATTGTACTTGAAGTAGATTTCTTGTTTCTGGATCTAATGTAGTACTCCATAATTCTTCTGGGTTCATTTCTCCAAGACCTTTAAATCTTTGGATATTCATTTTTGATTTTTCCTCATTAATTTTTTTTAAATAATCCTTAGATCCTTTTTTAATTTTTTTTAGCTCCTTGTTATTATTTATTATGTAATCTTCTAACTCCTTCTCATCTTTTATATAAATTCCTTTTGAGCCTTTGTTAATTTTAAATAATGGTGGTTGTGCTAAATAAACATGGCCATTTTCAATTAATTTATTAAATGGCGAATTGTTAAAAAAAGTTAGCAGAAGAGCTCTTATATGGGATCCATCTACATCAGCATCCGTCATAATAATAACTTTTCCATATCTTAAATCTTTTAAATCAATCTCTTGTGCTTTTGGGTCTAAACCAAGCGCATTAATCAATGTAACTATCTCATTTGAAGAAATCATTTTAGACAAAGCTTTTGTTCTATGATCAGATCCATTGCCATTACCGTTTCCATTTTTTTTGAAATTAAAATCTTCTACATAAGTATTAAGTATTTTACCTCTAAGCGGTAAAACTGCTTGATTGGCCCTATTTCTTCCTTGTTTAGCAGATCCACCCGCTGAATCCCCCTCTACAATAAATAATTCAGTTCCTTCTTGTTTACCAATTTGACAGTCAGCTAATTTTCCAGGAAGACCGCTTAACTCAAGAGCTCCTTTTCTTCTTACATTTTCTCTTGCTTTCCTAGCAACATCTCTAGCCATTGCTGCTTGGATAATTTTAGCTAAAATGATTTTAGCGATAGAAGGATTTTGATCAAACCAAATAGATAATTTTTCATTTACTAATGTTTCTACAATCATCCTTACTTCTGATGAAACAAGTTTATCTTTTGTTTGAGATGAAAACTTTGGATCAGGAATTTTAGTGGAAAGTACACAAGTTAGACCTTCCTTAATATCATCACCTGAGATTGCTAGTTTATTTTTCTTTAGTAAATTATTTTCGTTGGCATATTTATTAATTACCCTAGTTAATGCACTTCTAAATCCCAACAAGTGGGTTCCACCATCTTTTTGATAAATATTATTAGTATATGGAAATATATCTTCCGTATATCCTGCATTCCATTTTAATGAGCACTCTAATTCAATATTATTTTTTTTTCCTTCAATATATATTGGTTTTCTAAATAAATCGTTTCCATTTTTATTTTGTAACTTTTCTCTTTTTTCATCTAAAAAATCTACAAATTCTAGAACACCACCATCAAATTTAAACTCAGATGTTTTCTCTTTCTTTTGACTTGCATCAGTAAATATTATTTTAATTCCTTTATTTAAAAATGCTAATTCTCGCATTCTTTTAATTAGAATATTTGCACTAAATTTGGTTGAAGAAAAAATTTCTTTTGAAGGTAAAAAAGTAATTTGTGTACCAGTTTGCTTTGCTTTCCCTACTACCTTTAAAGGAACTTTGGCTTCACCATTTTGAAATTCTATGTAGTGTTTTTTTCCATCCCTAAATATTTCTAACTGTAATTTTTCTGAAAGCGCGTTAACGACTGAAACACCAACTCCATGTAATCCACCTGAAACTTTATAAGAATCATGATCAAATTTACCACCAGCATGAAGTTGGGTCATAATTACTTCTGCTGCTGATTTTTTTTCTCCTTTATGGATATCAACAGGAATACCTCTTCCATCATCATTTACTGTAATTGTTCCATCAGAGTTAATTTTTACGTTTATATTTTTACAATAACCTGCTAATGCCTCATCAATAGAGTTATCAACAACTTCATAGACCATATGATGTAATCCAGTTCCATCATCTGTATCTCCAATATACATACCTGGTCTTTTTCTAACCGCTTCAAGACCCTTTAAAACTTTAATGGAGTCTGCCTGATATGTGTTTTTATTTGTCATTTTTTAATTTTTGGAAAAAGAAAATTATAACATTTTTTATAAAAATTGCTGATTTATCTTAACAAAAAAACTTTAAAATGCTTAAATTACCCTTGATAAATAAAGCTTATTTAATGGCGGAGAGAATGGGATTCGAACCCATGAAAGAATTGCTCCTTTACACGCTTTCCAAGCGTGCGCCTTCAACCACTCGGCCACCTCTCCAACTATTTTTCTTTTGAAATCTTAAGTACACCAATAAATGCCTCTTGTGGAATTTCTACTCTTCCAAATTGTTTTGATCTAGCTTTTCCTTTTTTCTGTTTTTCTAAAAGTTTTCTTTTTCTATCAGTTGCTCCTCCACCGTGAATTTTGGTCAAAACATCTTTTTTAAAACCTTTTATTGTTTCTCTAGCAATAATTTTACCCCCTATAGCAGCTTGAACTGGAATCATAAAATTATGTCGAGGTATTAAATCTTTTAGTTTTTCACAAACCTCTCTCCCAGTTTTTTGCGCAAAGTCTTTATGTATCATCATCGCTAAAGCATCAACTGGTTCTCCATTTACTAGAATACCAAGTTTTACCAAATCTCCTTCTCTATGCTCAATTATCTCATAGTCAAAACTAGCATAACCACTAGTCATAGATTTTAATCTATCATTAAAATCAAAAACAACTTCATTCAATGGTAACTCATAATTCACTACAGCTCTATTACCTGAATAACTCAAATTAGTCTGAATTCCTCTTTTATCCTGACACATTTTTATAATTGAGCCTAAATATTGGTCAGGAGTAATGATTGTTGCTTTTATCCATGGCTCTTCTATATATTTTATTAAAGTTGGATCAGGTAAACTTGATGGATTTTGAAGATCAATTATGTTTCCATTATTAAGGTAAACTTTATAAACAACACCAGGAGTAGTTGTTAATAAATTAACATCAAATTCTCTTTCTAATCTTTCTGTCACAATTTCTAAATGAAGTAATCCTAAAAATCCACATCTAAAACCTAATCCTAGAGCAGATGATGACTCTGGCTCAAATGAAAAACTTGCATCATTCAATTGTAATTTAGCTAAACCATCTTTAAGTTTTTGAAACTCAGAACTGTCTACTGGAAACAACCCACAGAACACTACCGGCTTACTTGGTTTAAATCCTGGCAAAGCATCTTTTAAAGGTTTTGAAGCATCACAAATAGTATCTCCAACTTTTGTTTCAGACAAAACTTTAATTCCTGTTGTGATAAATCCAATTTCACCTGTTTTTAGTTCATTTATGTCTACTGGCTTTGGTGTAAAAACTCCAACTTTTTCAACAATATACTCCTGATTAGTAGACATCATTTTTATTTTCATGTGTTTAGAAAGTTTGCCATCTATCACTCTCACTAAAATCACTACACCTAGATATGTGTCATACCAACTATCAACTAATAAACATTTTAGATCTGCAGAACTTTCTCCTTTTGGAGCTGGTAATGTTGTAATAATTTGCTCTAAAATATCTTCTATTCCCTCTCCAGTTTTACCTGAACACGGAATTGCATTTTCGGTATCAATTCCTATAACTTCCTCAATTTGTTTTTTTGTTCTATCCAAATCTGATGCAGGTAAATCAACCTTATTTAAAACTGGCACTATCTCATGGTTAGTGTCTAAAGCTTGGTAAACATTTGCTAAAGTTTGAGCTTCTACCCCTTGTGTACTATCTACAATCAAAATTGAACCTTCACAGGCGTACAAAGATCTACTTACTTCATAACTGAAATCTACATGTCCTGGGGTATCAATAATATTTAAAATATAATTTTTTCCATTTTTAGCTTTATAATTTAATTTTACAGTTTGCGCTTTAATTGTAATTCCTCTTTCACGCTCAATATCCATAGAGTCTAAAACTTGAGCTTTCATTTCTCTTTCAGTTAATCCACCACAACTATGAATAATTCTATCGGCTATTGTAGATTTTCCATGATCAATATGCGCAATTATTGCAAAATTTCTTATATTATCAATTGAACTCATTAATTATTTTAGGAACGAATTTTAGCACCAGTTTTATTTTCAACTGTTTGTATTATCAAATTATTAGTTTTTTCTAAATCATTATCCGTTAACGTTTTTTCCAATGATTGAATAGTGACGCTTATCGCAACTGATTTTTGATTTTCAGGAATATTGCCTCCTTCGTAAACGTCAAATACTTTAATGTTTGAAATTAAATTTTTATCAATATTTGATATGACGCTTACTATATCTTGCACACTTATTTTTTTATCAACAATAAATGCAAAATCTCTTTCAGATTTTTGAAAGTCAGATACTGAATATTTTGTTTTTTGATCTTTTAAAGATTTTTTTGGAAGTTTTAAATTGTCTAGAAATATTTCAAATCCTACTAAAGACTCTGTTTTAATATCTAGCGTTTTAATTATGTTTGGATGAATTTCACCAAAATAAGCAGCTACCTTATCTTTTCCCTTATTTAAAAATATTCTACCAGATTTTCCTGGATGATAATAATTAGGACTTTCATCATCTATGTAGAATTTTTCAGCGTTATAGCCTGCTTCTACTAAAGTTTGTATAACATCTCTTTTAATATCAAAAACATCTACATTTCTCTCTTTTTCAATCCATGAAAGTCTAGATTTTTTTCCAGCTGACAGTCCGCAAACAACTGTATTCTGTTCTCCAGGTTTTGAACCATAAAATATTGGACCTATTTCAAATATTGATAAATCTTTAATTCCTCTATCTAAGTTTTTACTCATGTACATTGCTAAATTTGAAAAAATAGAATTTCTTAATACTCCCAATTCAGAGCTGATTGGATTTACAATTTTTATTTCTTTACTGCCTTCTTTAAAATGGTCATTATATTTAGAGTCAGTAAAAGACCATGTAATTGCTTCCAAATACCCTTTGGATGCTACTGCCCTTTGAAGAAAATGAAATAACTTTTGAGTTGGATTTAAAGTATTTTTTGATCTTTCTTTAATAGGATTTTCTATTTTTATTTTTTCATAGCCACTAATCCTTACAAGTTCCTCAACTATATCAATTTCTTGAACAATATCTGGTCTCCAAGATGGAACTGATAATTTAAAGAAGTTTTTTTCTTTTTTTAATTTAAACCCAAGTTTTTCTAAAATGATTATCATTTCTTTGGTTGAAATTTTAAAACCAGTAATTTTTTCAAATGTTCTTGGTTCAAATTTTATTATTTTGTTTTTATAAGACTCGATTTTTTGAATATTTATTTTACTAATTTCACCACCACAAATTTCTTTAATTAAAAAAGCTGCTTTATTTAATCCATCTTCTATAGATAACTGATCAATACCTCTTTCAAATCTAAATTTAGCATCTGTATCGATATTCAATTTTTTAGAAGTTTTTCTAATTGATCTTGGATCAAAATAAGCAGATTCTAATAGAACATTTTTTGTATCTAACTCTGTACCAGATCTTGTTCCTCCAATAATTCCTCCTAGACCTAAGACACCTTTGTTATCACTTATTACACACATTCCGTCATCTAGTTTATAATTTTTATTATCTAGAGCAGTAAATTCTTCTCCTGATTTTGAATTTCTAACAATTATTCCCTTATCAATTTTATCAGCGTCATATGCGTGCAAAGGACGATTAATATCAATCATTACATAATTTGTAATATCTACAATTGCAGATATTGGTTTTTGGCCTATAGAAATTAATTTATCTTTCAGCCATTGAGGACTTTCTGTATTTTTGACGTTAGTTATCAAGCAACTGCCAAAAGACAAGCAGCCTTGATTTTTTTCTTTTGTTATTTTTACTTTTAAGGTCTGTTTTTTATTAGATTTAATTTTTTTACCTTTTTCTGGTTTTAAGTTTCCAAAACCTGCGGCTGATAAATCTCTCGCTATCCCTCGAACACCAAGACAGTCTGGTCTATTTGGTGTAATTGATAAATCGATAAGATTAGAATTTGGTTTAGAAAAATAACTTTTTCCAATATTTTTTGCATATTTCGAGGATGATAATTCAGTAATTCCATCACTTTCATCTGATAAATTCAATTCAGATTCAGAACAAAGCATTCCATAAGATGTAACATCTCTAATTTTAGCAACAACAAGTTTAGTTTTGTTTTTTGGGATTATTGCACCTGGTGGAGCATAAACAGTAAGAAGACCCTCTCTTGCATTTGCAGCCCCACAAACAACTTTTTTGATTTCATTATTACCAAGATCAACATCGCAAACTTTAAGCCTATCTGCGTTTGGATGTTTTTCTGTTTTAATGATTTTTGCTACTCTAAATAAGTCTAATCCTACAGATAAATTTTCTACACTCTCAACCTCAAGACCTATGTCTGTTAGTTTCTCAAGAAGTTTATCTTCTTTAGCACTTATTTTTAAATGATCTTTTAACCAATCATATGTAATCTTCATCTGCTTAAACCTCTGTAATTTGAAGGGACATCAAGCGGATCAAAACCAAAATGATTTAGCCATCTGTAATCACAATCAAAAAACGCTCTTAAATCATTAATGCCATATTTAAGCATTGCTAATCGATCTATACCTATGCCAAAGGCATATCCTTGATATTTGGAAGGATCTACTTTTACATTTTTTAAAACATTAGGATGCACCATGCCACAGCCTAAAATTTCAAGCCACTTATCTCCTTCTCCAATAATTATTTTGCCATCTTTTATTTCATAACCAATATCAACTTCTGCAGATGGCTCTGTAAATGGAAAATGACTAGGTCTAAATCTCATTTTAATTTTTTCGACTTCAAAAAATTCTTTAATAAAATAATTCAAGCATCCTTTTAGATGTCCCATATTAATATTTGTGTCAATATGCAAACCTTCTACTTGATGAAACATTGGTGCGTGTGTTTGATCACTATCAGATCTATAAGTTCTCCCAGGAGCAATGATCTTAAATGGAGGTTTGTCTTTTAGCATAGTTCTAATTTGAACTGGCGAAGTATGAGTCCGTAACAAAACTTCTTTGTTTTCATCTAAGTAAAATGTATCATGCATATCTCTTGCTGGATGATTATCTGGTGTGTTTAAAGCAGTAAAGTTGTTATATTCATTCTCAACATCAGGCCCTTCCTCAACACTAAATCCTATTTCAGAAAAAATAGATGAAATTTCATCAATAGTTTGTGATACTGGATGAACTTTTCCTCTAAAGAATGGTCTTTCAGGTAAAGTTATATCAACTTTTTCCTTTTCTAATTTTTCGTTTATCTTTTTTCCTTCTATCTCTTTAATTTTTGAGGTTATTAAATTCTGAAGCTCATCTTTAACTTGATTTAAATCTGATGCAAATTTTTTTCTATCAGTCTCTGGAATTGACCCTATTGTTTTAAATTTTAATGAAATTAAACCATTTTTACCAAAGAGATCGGTTTTGATTTCATTTATTTGATCAATGCTTAAATCATGTTCTAGCTTTGATATAAACTGATCTCTAATATTTTTTATCTCTGACATATTAGTAGATTATTTCCTTAAGAAATAAAAACAATAGAGAAGATTAATTTAAAGCTGATTGAGCTTTTTGTACAATTGTTTTGAATGCTTCTGGGCTATCGTAAGCAATTTCAGCAAGAATTTTTCTATCTATTGCAATACCACATTTATTTAAACCATTGATAAATTTTGAATAAGTTAAGCCTTCAGCTCTTACTCCAGCATTGATTCTTTGTATCCACAATGATTTAAAATCTCTTTTTTTATTTCTTCTGTCTCTGTAAGCGTATTGCATGGATTTTTCCATAGCTTGCTTAGCAACTCTAATGGTATTTTTTCTTCTGCCCCATTGACCCTTTACAGCTTTTAAAACTTTTTTATGTTTAGCTTTGCTAGTTACACCTCTTTTAACTCTTGCCATTATTAACCTCTTAAACTGTAAGGCATGTATGACTTAACAATTTTTCCATCTTGTTTAGACAATGTTGTAGTGCCTCTTAGTTTTCTTATTTGTGAATTCGTTCTTTTAATCATGCCATGTCTTTTACCCGCCTGAGCAGAAATAACTTTACCCTTAGCTGATATTTTAAATCTTTTTTTTGCTGAGCTTTTTGTTTTTAGTTTTGGCATAATTCTGCGGACTTATACAAAGAAAGATATAATTTTACAACCTCTATTAAAGCTTATAAAGGCTGAATTACCATGATCATTTGCTTCCCATCAAACTTGGGATGCAATTCTACCTTGCCAATATCCTTCATATCTTCTTTAATTTTACCCATTAGTTCATTTCCTAGATGGGAATGCTGAAGCTCTCTACCTTTAAATCTTATAGTAAATTTGACCTTATCTCCTTTAGCTATAAATTTTTTAGCATTTTTGACTTTAAACTCATAATCATGAGTTTCAGTAACAGGTCTCATTTTAATTTCTTTTAAAGAAACAATTTTTTGTTTTTTCTTTGCAAGATTAGCTTTTTTCTGAGCATCATACTTATATTTACCCATATCCATTATTTTACATACAGGAGGATTCGCGTTAGGTGCTATTTCAATTAAATCTAAACCTTGATTTTTTGCCATGGAAATAGCTTCATTAGTATTCATCACTCCAAGATTTTCTCCATCACTTGCTATAACCTGAACATCAGGAGAAGAAATTCTATTATTAGATCTTGGACCTCTGTCCTTAGTTCTTCTTTGAAAATAATTTTGTTTGAAGTCTGCCACTTAGTTTGATGATGCTTTATTTAAAGCAGAGAAAGTTTTTAAGAATTGATCTATACCCATATTTTCTTGTTTATCAGAGTCTAATCTTCTAATCGTTACTGAATTGGAGTCAACTTCTTTTTTACCACAAATTAATAAAAGCGGTATTTTTGCTAAAGAATGATCTCTAATTTTATAATTTAAATTATGATTTTTTAAATCTACTGCAGAACTTATGCCCGAATTTTTAATTTTATTTGATACTTCGACTGCATAGTCATTAAATTCTTCTGAAATAGGTATTACCATAGTCTGTAAAGGAGATATCCAAAATGGAAACTTACCTGCGTAGTTTTCAATTAAAATTCCAATAAATCTCTCTAGAGAACCAAATAATGCTCGGTGCAACATAACAGGAACTTTTTTAGTACCATCTTTATCAACATAAGAAGCGTCTAATCTTCCAGGTAAATTTAAATCTACTTGTAAAGTTCCACATTGCCAATCTCTGCCAATAGCATCTCGTAAAACAAATTCAATTTTAGGACCATAAAATGCTCCCTCACCTTTATTAATAGTATATTCTAATTTAGAAGCTTTAACAGCTTCAAGTAAAGAGGCTTCTGCTTTATCCCATACTGAATCATCACCAACTCTTACTTCTGGCCTATCTGCATATTTTAGAATCACATTTTCAAAACCAAGGTCCTTATAAATATCTAGTATTAGATTTGTAACAATTAAACATTCGCTAGTAATTTGATCTTCAGTACAAAAAATATGCGCATCATCTTGTGTAAAGGCTCTTACTCTTAATAAACCATGTAAAGCGCCTGATGGCTCATAACGATGAACTTTCCCAAATTCGGCAAAACGTAAGGGAAGATCTCTGTAACTTTTTAGGCCTTGATTAAATACCTGGATATGACCAGGACAATTCATCGGTTTAATTGCAAAAACTTTCTCATCTGGTGTTTCAGAAGTATACATGTTTTCTCCATATTTTTCCCAATGCCCAGATTTTTCCCATAGTTGTCTATCTAGCACCTCTGGAGTATTTACTTCCTTATAACCAGCAGCATCTTGTCTACTTCTCATGTAGTTAATTAGCTTTTGAAATAAACCCCATCCTCGTTCATGCCAAAATACAGAGCCAGGGCTTTCCTCTCTAAAATGAAATAAATCCATTTCTCTACCTAATTTTCTGTGATCTCTTTTTTCCGCTTCTTCTATTCTTTTTAAATATTCATCTAGGTCTTTTTGAGTTGCCCAACTCGTACCATATATTCGTTGCAACATTTCATTATTAGAGTCTCCTCTCCAATATGCTCCTGATACTTTTGTAAGTTTAAAATACTTCCCTATTTTACCTGTAGAGGATAAATGTGGGCCTCTACATAAATCATGCCATTCCCCGTGAAAATAAATTGATACATCTTCATTTTCAGGTATTGCTTCAATTAGCTCAGCTTTATAAATTTCTCCTTTTTTTTTAAAATGGCTAATTGCTTTGTTTCTATCCCAAACTTCTCTTTTTGTTGTTTCATTCCTATCGACAATCTCTTTCATTTTATTTTCAATTTTAACAAGATCATCCTCTGTAAATGGTTCTTTTCTAGCAAAGTCATAATAAAATCCATTTTCAATCACGGGTCCAATTGTAACTTGTGTACCAGGAAATAATTCTTGAACAGCCATAGCTAAAATATGAGCTGTGTCATGCCTTATAGTTTCCAAGCCCTCAGGATTTTTTGAGGTAAAGATTTTTACAGAACAATCATTTTCAATTAAAAAATCAAGATCTTTAAGTTCACCATCAACACTTATGACCATGGCTTGTTTAGCTAACGATTTGCTAATTTTTTCAGCTACTTCTAGTCCAGTAACTTTATTAGGAAAATCAATATTGTTTCCGTCGGGTAATGTTATTATCGGCATTTAATTTAATAATCTCTTATACTCTGAATAAGTAGAAAAGCACATTTTTTCAACATTAAATTTTTGAACTATGTTTTTTCTTCCCTCATTACCAATTGATTTTAATAGAGTTTCATCCATGTTAAGAGTTCTTAATATTTTATTACTTAATGATTTAGCATTTCCTGCTTCATATAAAAAACCAGTTTTTTCATCAATTATTGTTTCATTAGAACCTCCAATGTTACTCGCTATAATTGGTTTTTCCATCGATTGTGCTTCAACAGCTACTCTACCAAAAGCCTCTGGTTCTGTTGAGGCTGAAACAATAATATCAGAAACTTTATAAGCTAATGCCATATCCTTACAATGATCTATGAATCTTATTTGTTTAGACAATCTGTATTGCTCCGAAAGTCTTATTAATTTTTTTTTATATAAATCTCTACCTTGATCACTGCCTAGAATGACAGCATAAAAAGCTTCATAACCGAGTTCTATATTCACTAAATTAATAGCCTCTATAAAAACTTCCTGTCCTTTCCAGGAAGTTAATCTACCAGGTAAAAGTATAATTTTTTTATCTTTTTCAATGTCCCATTTTTTTAATAATTTTTTTTCGTCAATTTCAATTTTAGTTGATGGGTCAAAGTAGTCGACGTTTATTCCTCTAAAAATAACCATTAATTTTTTTTTCTCATTTAAATATTTTGAATAATTTTTTTTAATATGAGAAAAAATAAAAT
>CACDQA010000014.1 GCA_902554745.1 uncultured Pelagibacteraceae bacterium | reverse complement strand
ATTTGCAGAAAAAGTCATACTAAAACTTTAAACAAAAATTTAGTATAGTAAAAGACAATTTAACTTCAACCATCAGTTGAATTATATTTGCATTATTAACCTCAATATGTTCAATTTAACTTTTAAATGAATCAAATGTTGGGAGATATAATGAAAATTAAAAGAATACTTCTTTCACTAGCTGTTGTGTTTGGTCTTACTTCCTTTGGAAGTGTTGCGAATGCAGCTTGTGGAAATATAACAATTGCTAATATGAACTGGGCTTCAGCAAACTTTATGGCTGAAGTTGACAAGATCATATTAGAAGAAGGTTATGGATGTTCAGTAGAATTAGTGCCTGGTGCTACAATGCCTACTTTTACATCTATGCAAGAAAAAGGTGAGCCAGATGTTGCTCCAGAATTTTGGGCAAATGCTGCTATCATCGCTTTGAATAAAGCTGTTGATGAAGGTAAAATGCACTCACTTAACAAAGCGCCAATTACTGGTTTGGGTGAAGGTTGGTGGGTATTACCTCACACACTTAAAAAACATCCAGAGCTAACAACTGCTGAAGCAATTTTAGCAAGACCAGATCTGTTTCCTCATCCAGAAGATCCATCAAAAGGTGGTTTTCATATTTGTCCTCCAGGTTGGAACTGTGAGCTAAGTAATAGAAATCTTTACAAAGCTTTTGACATGGAAGCAAAAGGTTGGGCTGTTGTTGAAACAGGTTCTGCTGCAGGATTAGATGGTTCAATTGCTAAAGCTGCTGAGCGAGGTGAAAACTGGTTTGGTTACTATTGGTCACCAACAGCTATCATTGGTAAATATGATATGAGAGCTGTAGATATGGGAGCTTGGGGTGGAAAAGATAACTGGGATAAATGTATAGTTTTACCAGAACAAGAATGTGGAGACCCTAAAGCAACTTCATGGACAAAATCTGAAGTTTACACAATCGTAACTGACAATTTCAAAAATACAGCTGGAAGTGCTGGTATGGAATACTTTAAGAAGAGAACATACCCAGGTCCAGTTATGAACGGTATGTTAGTTTGGATGGGTGAAAACCAAGCAGAAGGTGCTGATGCTGCAATTGAATTCCTTAAAACTCAAGAGAGCGTTTGGAGTAAATGGGTTTCAAGTGATGCTGCAAAAAAAATCAAAAAAAGCACTTTAATTAAAAATATTATCAAACCCGCTTCGGCGGGTTTGATTAAATAAAAATTATGGACTTCTTTAATAAAATTCCTGTAATGGATAGAACGGCTCTTAGAGAGCTTAAAAAAGGAATTGATTCTAGTTTCAAAGAATTTTCTAGAGCGTATGGTGATGGTATTGAAGGTTTTTTTGATCCACTTTTACATTTTTTAATTTGGTTAGAAAAATTATTAGTAAACAGTCCATGGCCTTTAGTAATTGGTGTATTTGCTTTATTAGCTTGGATTGGATCAAGAAGTGTTAAACTTGTAATTGGTACAGTGGTTTGTTTCTTGGTAATTGGCTACTTCGGAATGTGGAAAAATTGTATGGCTACAGTTGCTATAATTTCTGTTTCTACATTAGTTTGCATTGTTGTGGGTATTCCAATTGGAGTGTTAATGTCAAAATCAGCAAGAGCGGAAAAAGCAATTTTACCAGTTTTAGATATGATGCAAACTATTCCAAGCTTTGTATATTTAATTCCAATCATTATGCTTCTTGGTATTGGTAAAGTGCCTGGTTTGCTTGCTGTATGTATTTATGCCCTCCCCCCTATTGTGAGATTAACAAATCTAGGGATTAGAGAGGTTGATAAGGAAACTTTAGAAGCTAGCGAAGCTTTTGGGGCAACACCGATGCAAAAATTAAGATCTGTTCAAATCCCACTTTCTCTACCAACTATTTTTGCTGGGATTAACCAAACGATTATGATGGCTTTAGCAATGGTAGTAATTGCTTCAATGATAGGTGTAAAAGGCTTGGGAGTGCCTATTTTACAAGCTATTTCCAACCAATATTTAGCTCTTGGAATGATGAATGGTTTAGCAATCGTAGCTCTAGCAATTATCTTTGATAGAGTAACTCAACAGTATGGACAACGAATTCAAAAGCACAGAGGTCAGTTAAAAAAGTAAATTAGTCTCAATCGAATTTTCTAGACTCATATTTCAAAATAAATAAAGATCTTCCCTATGAATTTTTCATTGGAAATAGGTCCTAAAACAGAGGTTGATACAGTTCCAGCGTTGTCTGACATTTATATAACAATGCTACCTGGGGGTGATTATAGAGAAACTGCTGATAAAGCAATAGAACTTGTAAAAAAAGGATTTAACCCAGTACCCCATTTTCCTGCCAGATCAATGCATGATGAAAAAGAACTTAAAGATTATGTTTCTAGATGCAAAGATGGAGGCGTAAAGCAAGCCTTGATTATTGGAGGTGGAAGAGAACCAGCAGGTAAATTTGATAGTTCATTTCAACTTTTAGAGACAGGTTATTTTGAAAAAATGAAAATAGGAATTGCTGGACATCCCGAGGGGAGTCCTGATATATCCGACTCAGATTTAGAAAAAGCTATGATCGATAAAAAGCCTTATGCTGATTATATTGTAACACAGTGGTTACTAGATCCTCAGCCTATTATAGATTTTATTTCTAAGCAAAGTGTACCAGTGCATGTGGGAATCACTGGGCCTTTAAAAATATCTAGCTTAATTAAATTTGCTAATATTGTAGGGGCAAAAAATTCCTTAAACTTTCTTAAATCTAATTTTAGTAAGGCATTGGATTTATTGAAACCTAAAGACCCTAATGATTTAATTGGGAAAGTTAAATCGCATACTGATAACTTCCACATTTATACATTCGGCGGCTTGAAGGAAACTAACAAGTGGTTGAGGGAGAATAGTTATGTCTAAAGAATTTGACTATACTAAAGTACAACATGTTACTTCTGTTGATCAATCAGATAGAGAAGTACCATACAATTTAAGACAGAGTGGGCCAACTAAAGTTGAATTATTAATTTCGACAAGGGTAAGAAAGTCACCTTATTGGCATTTATCAATGCAGGCAGGTTGTTGGAGAGCAACTGTATACAATCGAATTTATCATCCAAGAGGTTATGTAAAACCTGAAGATGGTGGAGCAATGGTTGAATATGATGCAATCGTAAACCATGTAACAATGTGGAATGTAGCTGTTGAAAGACAAATAAGAGTTAAAGGTCCGGATGCAGAAAAATTTACTGATTACGTTATAACAAGAGATGCAACAAAAATTTCTCCTATGAGAGCAAGATATGTAATCTTATGTAATGCTTATGGAGGAGTTTTAAATGATCCTATTCTTTTAAGAATTTCAAAAGATGAATTTTGGTTTTCATTGTCAGACTCTGATATTGGAATGTATTTACAAGGTGTAAATGCGGATGGAAGATTTAACTGTACAATTGAAGAAATTGATGCATGTCCAGTACAAATTCAAGGTCCTAAATCAAAAGCTTTAATGAAAGATCTTTGTGGAGACCAAGTTGATTTTGATAATATGCCTTTCTATGGATTAGCAGAAGCAACAATTGGTGGAAGAAGTTGTGTAATTTCTCAATCTGGTTTTTCAGGGGAAGCTGGTTATGAGATATATTTAAGAAATGCAACTTTATATGCTGAAGATATGTGGAATGCAGTATTGGATGCAGGAAAAAAACATAAGTTAATGGTTATTGCACCTGCACACCACAGAAGAATACAAGCTGGTATTCTTTCTTGGGGACAGGACATGGATCAACAACATAATCCGTTTCAATGTAATTTAGGTTATCAAGTTTCATTATCTGGTAAAGGTGAATGGAATAAAAAAGCTGACTATGTTGGTAAAGCTGCTTTAGAGAAAATGAAAGCAGACATAAAAGCTGGTCAAAAACCATACAAACTTCAATTAGTTGGAATGGAATTGGGTGGTAAGCCTATTGACGATTATGCGCCAGATTTTTGGTTAGTATCACCAGAAAGTGGTGGAGATCCAGTCGGATTTATTACTTCTCCATGGTGGCATCCGGAAAAGAAAACTAATATTGCTATGGGTTACGTTCCATTTGATGGAACTTTAAACCCTAATGGATTTCCAAAAGGTAAAGTTGGAACTAAGTTTAAAGTTCATCTTCCAGAAAAATACTCGGACACTCCAGGAACACCTGTAGACGCTGTAGTTGTGGATATTCCATTCAAAGAGTCTTTCAACGCAAATACAAGAGAAGTTGTAAAAGGCTAAAATTTACTATAGGGGAGCTAATTTCAGCTCCCCTTTTCAATTCTAATGACCAAAAGTTTTCTAATAGCAGTTTGCATTATCATTGCTATTGCTTTAATAATATTTCCATTAATTGTTTCTTATAGGGCTCAAAAAAATAAAAATAAAAAAAATTAATGTTTGCTGAATTTTTAAATATAATTTTTAAGTCAATAAAATTAGATAAAACTCTTTATTCGGATAATAAAAATTTTGGAGAAGCGTCAATATACTTTGCTGGGATTATAATGATCCTAGATGGTATCGCTGGCGCAGTAGCAGCTAATACCATTATTAAAACAGCTATTGCAATGTCCGGTCTAACTGCAATAGTTACTTGGCTAATATGGGCGATTTTTATTTTTGTAATTGGAGTTAAATTATTTCCTGATAAGCAAACCAAAGTTTCATTCAAAAAAGTTTTAACAGCTGTTGGATTTGCACATGCCCCTGGTTTATTAAGATTTTTTGCAGTCACACCAGATTTAATGATACCAATAATTTTTCTTACTCAGTTCTGGATTTTTGCAGGTTTAATAATTTCAACTAAACAAATATTGAGTTTAAAATCTAATTTTAAATCTTTTGGAATTGTGCTTTTATCCTTTTTAATTATTGCATTTTTGTCTATTTCATTTGTGATGAGTAGAATGAATATGCTTCCAGTAAGTCAAATCAGTTAAAGTGGAAATATAGTCTTAGATACTCTGCAAGATTTACATAATTTAAACCCAGTAAGAATTAAATTTTGAGTAACACTCTCGTCTTCCTCTTTGCATTCATCACAAATATTGTTTAATTCTTCAGTATCTACTTTTAGATTTTTTTCATCAATTTTATCAATCATTATCTGTCAAACCAGCACCTGCCGCACCCTCTTTTAAACTGTCACTCTCTTCAACAAAAGTTTCTTCGGATAACTTGTATAAATTATTCCATTCATCGTCTGTAAAGTTATCTTCATTTTCAAGTAGATTGACCTCAATTGTACTCGCTATCTTTGGAAATTCTTGATCAGTAAAATTTGAAATAATATTTACATTAAGATTTAGTAACATTTTTTTTTCATCTATTTTTACATTAATTTTTTTTCCAATAATTTCTGATGAACGACTTATGAAGGAAATAAAAATTATTGGATAAGCAACATTTTTAAACTCAATTTTTTTTAAATTTTCTAAAACATTTATTTGATCTAAAAAACTAACACCTAAAGTAATTGGACAGTAAGGATTATTCGATGAAGAGTTATTTTCACTAATTAAATTTAAATTTTCAAATTTACTTTTATTTTTTTGATTTAAATATTCATTAAGGTGCTTAATACCCGGTAAACTAAATAGCTCTAACAATCTTATACTTTTTCCTGTTTCCTCGGAAACTCCCCAAGAATATCCTGCCGCCTTTGAAGCTCTTTTAACAGTAGTTTCAATTTCACTCAGTGATTTCATTATTAAATATTGGTTTTATATACCCACTGCTCATCATAACTTTTTAACTCATTTGGAAGTGGAGCACCTTGGAACATGCAAATTCTTAACCATTTGTCAGATCGTGGATCAAATTTTAATGCCCCAAAAAAAGATAATTTTAATCTTAACATATCAATAGGCATTAAATCTTTACCAATTGTATTATCTTGTATTTCTGAATAAGGAAATTTTTCTACAATGAATGCTCTCCTCACGACATGCCTTAATTCAGAATTTGATGTTAAAAATTCAGCAATAGTTAAACTATTTTTTGAGACTAATAATTTGTCATAAAGTTTTTTTATATCTCTTGCTATTGCTAAAGGCTGTTCTAATTCTGATCCATGCTCCTCAAAACGATCAGCTAATCTAGGTTCCTCTTTATTTTTTGAAATAAACCAAAAGTTTTTATTATTTTCTTTTTCTTCAAAATTAATATCCAAAATGTTTGGATACTTTGCTTCAATGATATTTCGCAATTCTTCAACTTTTCTATAAGTTGGAATATTAAAATATTTCTCTTCATCTGAACTCATTTCTTTAACCAGAGGATTTACAATATTGTTGTAGGGTTCCATCATTATTGAAACTATGTACTCAATACATTCCTCGCAAGTATTGTCCTCTAACCATTGATAGATTTTGTTAAAAGGATATTCACTCTCGAAATTAAAATCTTTGTCTATAAAATTTAAAAATTTTTCGACATCTTTTAGTAATGATGTGATTTTTGTTTTCTGAAATTCACTATCAGTATTCCAGCTTGTAATATTTTTTAAAGATTTTTTTACACAATCTATAAACAAATCACTATCTTGACTTTCTACATCTTTGATTTCTCTAATTTTCTTAAGTGCTTTTTCTCTACTTAAAATCCAATTATTTAATAGAGTTGGGTGATTGACTATAAATGGAGCCATGCCCAAGCCTGTAGAATTACCTATTCCCAAGTTTTTACAAATATTATCATCTAGTTTAACGGCTGTTTTTGGATTTTTATAATAAGCAACATGATTAACTTGATCAAAAGTAAATTGTCTTACCAAATATACCAACATCATTTCTAATCTGAATGGACCATTAATTTCTTCACGATTTTTAATTCTAAATCGATCTGCAAGACCAAATTTACCAGAACCATATACTGCAGTAGTCCTATATAAATAGCCTACTTTTGATAATAAGTTTAAATCTGGCTGCTGACCTTTGCTCAAACTTTCAACTACATGATTATAAATTCTTACTGACTTGTTTGCTCTCGATAAAGTTAATTCTTTATAAGAAAGTCTACCAACTTCTTGTTTTGGAACTTCATTTTTTAATCTTTCTATGTCTTTTTTTGTAGGAACTCCATCATGTAATGTAAAAGCTGCATCCCATTTTGTTGCAATAACTCTGTCTGATCTTTCTTCATCTTTAATTTCATTTGCAAAACAAACTAAAGAATAAACTCTTTTATTTTTTTTAAATGAATAAACAGCTTCTCCAAAACCATTTTCATTTAAATTAAATAAATCTCTTTTATATTCCCACTCTTTAAACTCATTAAGAAAACTTCTTAAAAAAGATAATTTTGATTGATGAAAAGATCCTAGCCTTGATAATTTCATTATCTTGTTTGGGTCTCTTAATTCAACTTTCATAATTAAATCGATTTATAAAAATTGTACCAGTTATTTCCAAGTATTCCATGTGTCTCGGTTTCTGAAAAACCTGCTTTTTTTAGACCTTTTTCAATATTTGAGAACCCTCTTGCATCAAGAAACCAATCAGGTTGCTTTGGAAAACCTGGTTTATTTTTCGAACCTTCACCATAATTTTTACTTTTAGACCAAGAGCCATTTCTCATCCATTCAACAACTGTATCTGGATGATCTAAACAAAGATCTGACCCTATCCCTATTTTTTTTACATCCATTATTTCAGCTGTTTTAGCCACCATTTCGCAAAAACTCTCTAGAGTGCAATTTGTGTTATCTTTTAAGTGATGAGGATATAGTGATAAACCCAACATACCACCACTATCACTCAAAATTTTTAATAAATCTGAGGATTTGTTTCTTTTAGCTGGATGCCAAAAAGAAGGGTTGGCATGAGTAATTGCAATTGGTTTTTCACTTAATTCAATTGCATCTAGAGTGCTTTTTTCTGCAGAATGTGACATATCAACTACGAGTCCAACTCTATTCATTTCTCTTATAACCTCACGTCCAAAATTTGTTACTCCACTATCTACTTTTTCATAACAACCTGTTGCTAGCAAAGATTGATTATTATAAGTAAGTTGCATAAATCTACATCCTAATTGATGAACCTTTTCAACAAGATTTATATCATCTTCAATTGGCGAACAATTTTGAAAACCAAAGAATATTGCAGTTTTGTTTTCTTTATTAGCTTTATCAATATCGTGAAAATTCTTACCAGGTAAAATTAAATCAGAGTTTTCATAAAATAATTTTTCCCATTTTTTTATTTCAAGTTGTAATTCATCAAAATCTTCATGGTAGACAATGGTAACATGGACAGCATCTAATCCAGCAGATCTGTTGATCTCAAAGATTTTCCTAGACCAATTACAATATTGAAGATTATCAATTTTATAATTCATAGTATGCTTAACTCTAATCAATATGTATTTTAAATACTATTAATTTTATTGAAATTTTAAGTTAATTTTGAAATAAACAGATTGATCAATTTTCATGAAAAAAAATAGTAAATTAAAAGTTTCAATCATAATGGGAAGTCAATCTGACTATAAAGTAATGAAACTAGCCGAAAAAACCCTAAAAAAAATTGGAGTTTCATTTGAAACAAAAATTATATCTGCTCACAGAACGCCACAAAGAATGTATGAATATGCTGCAAAAGTTGAGCAAAATAATATACGAGTAATTATTGCAGGTGCTGGAGGATCTGCTCATCTTCCAGGTATGGTATCAGCACTTACACATGTTCCAGTACTTGGTGTTCCTGTTGAAAGTAAAAAACTTAAAGGTTTGGATAGTTTGTTATCAATTGCCCAAATGCCCAAAGGAATTCCTGTAGGAACGCTTGCTATAGGAGAGGACGGCGCTATTAATGCTGCTTTATTAGCTGCAGCAATAATTGCTAATAACAATTCAAATGTTCGAAAAAAACTTAAAAATTTTAGAACATCACAAACTAAATCTGTAAAGAAATCTCCAAAATAAAATGTCAGAAATTACTCTTGGAATCATTGGGGGTGGTCAACTTGGAAGTATGCTTGCAATAGCAGCTAAAAAATTAAATGTTAAAACAGTTGTTTTTTGTGATGATATAAATGCACCAGCACAAAATTTTTGCAATCAATTTGTTAATGGAAATTATGATAATAAAGAAAAGATATCAGAATTTATTAATCAAGTTAATTTAGTCACTTATGAATTTGAAAATATTCCATATGAAACATTAAATGAAATAAACAAATTTAAACCTGTTTTACCTAAGCCTTCTGTTAACAGATTAATTCAGCATCGATTGGCTGAAAAAGATTTTGTTAATAAATTAAATATTAGAACAACAAGATATGTTTCAATCGAAAAAAAATCTGACATAGATGCTTTAGAAGATTTTTTGCCAGGAATATTAAAAACAACAACTCTTGGTTATGATGGCAAAGGTCAATATCCAATTAAATCAGCTGATGAACTTAATTCATTGAATATTGATTTTTCAAAAGGATATATTCTTGAAAAACTCGTTAAATTAAAAAAAGAGATTTCAATTATAATCACAAGGTTTAGTAATAATAAATATGAAATTTATGAACCGATAGAAAACACTCACGAAGATCAAATTTTAAAATATTCAAAAATACCTGCTGAAATTAATGAAAAAATTTTTAATCAATCTAAAGATTGGGCAATGCTAATAGCTGAAGAACTTAAGTATGTAGGGACTTTGTGTGTAGAATTTTTTATTGATAGAAATGATAATCTTTATGTTAATGAGATTGCTCCAAGAGTTCACAATTCAGGACATTTAACAATAAATGCTTTTAATGTGAGTCAATTTGAAAATCATGTTAGAGCTGTATGTGGTTTAGAACAAATTCCTTTAAAAAAAATTTCTAATGCTAAAATGATGAATTTGCTTGGCGATCAAATTACTCATTATAGAAATATACAAAAGTTTAATGAAAATGAATTTTTCTTTGATTATTTAAAAAAAGATATAAAAGAAAAAAGAAAAATGGGTCATATCACAACTTTAGTATAAATGTTAAAATCAATAGAAGGTAATTTTGATAATCTAGAAGTTAATGAGCTTCTAACCAAACATTTTGTTGAGCTTAGAGCTGCTTCTCCAGAGGGAAGTGCTCACGTCCTAGATATTCCTGGTTTAAAAGTACCATCAATTAAATTTTGGAGTTTGTGGGATAATGAAAAACTGATCGGTTGCGGTGCTTTAAAATTTTTAGATAAAGAACATGGGGAATTTAAGTCGATAAGAATTCACGATAATTTTAGAAATAAAGGGCAAGGGATTAAAGTAATTAATCATTTAATTAATGAAGCTAAAAAGCTTAAAATAAAAAGATTAAGTATTGAAACAGGAGCAGGTGATTTTTTTATACCAGCAAGAAAACTTTTCAAAAAAACTGGTTTCACAATATGCGAACCTTTTGCACACTATAAAGAAGACATCAATTCTGTTTATTTAACTATGCTTATTGACGATATTTAAAAAATTATTTTTAATTATTGATCTATTTTGTTGACAAAACCCGATAAAATCTAAAGAAATCCATTATTACTTAATTATAAGTAATAATTAAACATAACAACAAGTAAGAAGATAAATATGAGTCTACAAGGTAAAGTAAAGTGGTTCAATCCAACCAAAGGTTTTGGTTTTATTGAAAGAGAAGATAAAGAAAAAGATGTGTTTGTACATGTTTCAGCAGTAAGAGATGCTGGTATGAACGGTTTAGATGAGGGTCAAGCTTTGACTTTCGATGTTGAAGACGGTCCTAAAGGTCCTTCAGCGGTTAACTTAAAAACTGCATAATTTCACAACTTCCTATTGGCTGAAAAATTTAATTAATAATAACTAATTTAATATTCAGCCAATACCTTATTTAATAACAACCTTTAAACACAATTATTAATTATAGATTTTAAATAAAAAATTAATAAATTAATCAAAATTATGATTGGAATTTTAGGTGGAATGGGAACTCAAGCAGGTCTTGATTTTTGCAACAAACTTGCAGTTTTAAATAGAGGAAAAATTGATCAAGAGTATCCATTGTTTTTACTTTATAATAAATCAAATATTCCTGGCAGACCTGAATCCATAGGCTCTCAAACTAAAAATCTTTCAAACAAATCTACAAATAAAAAAAGTAAAGCAAAATATAATAAAGTTTTAAAGAGTTTGCTCAAAGGTTGTAAGCTTCTAGAAAAGAATAAATGTAAATTTATAGTTATACCTTGCAATACAGCTCATTATTGGTTCGATGATTTACAAAATAAAGTTAATATTCCAATAATCAATATGCCAAAAGAAGTTTTCAAATTTACAAAAAAAAAATGCACGAAAAGCTCCAAAGTTGGTCTCTTAGCAACTGAGGGTACTCTTAAAACTGGAGTTTATAAAAAATTTTTTGACAAAGATTATCAATTGATAGAGCCATCTCAAAAAATACAAAAATTGTCAGTTAATAAAGCAATTAAATTAGTTAAAATGGGTAATGTAAAGGCTGCAGCAAAAGCAATTAAGCCTGCAATTAACTTCTTAATTAAAATGAAGTGTAAAAAAATCATTTTAGGTTGTACAGAGCTCCCAATCGCAATTTTTGCATTTAAATCATTTAAAAATGTTAAATCCTCAAAAATTTTCCTAGACCCTAATTTAATTTTAGCTCATTCAGCTATGGTCAAGCATAAAAATTAGTTTATGTCTAACAAGACTGAAAAACCATATGTGTTGAGAGCTGCTGAATTTGTTTATTCAAATATAATAGAAATTAAAAAACAAAATCCTGAAATTAATAATATACAAGCTTTTGAAATTTTCATGACTACTAAGGAATATGACATTTTAAGTTCTGGAGAATTTCATGATAAGTGGTTTTTAGAACTTAAGAATAATAAATTTATTGACCAAATAACTAAAAAAAAAATTAATGAAGAAACTTTAAGACTTTTAGAGTTACAAAAAGATTCAATGGTAAAATTTTTAATGAAAATCCCAAAACTTTACTATACTAAAAGTCATTTTCCACTAGAAATTTCTCAGAGAGCCTTTGATCATTTGTGGAGGGTTTGTGAAAGCTATGAAATGTGGTGTAAAGAAACTAAACAAGAAAACTTGATATATCTAAATATTATTGAGTAGTATTATTTAAATCAAGTATTGATCTAGTAACCTCAAATCGTTTCTTAAGTAGTTTTTGTAAATTTTGATTATCTAGTTTTTGTCTAGTCATTTTTATTCTTGTTTCAACTAATTGTCTTAAATCATCATCAAACGAATTTTTTTTAATTTTTTTATCTGTTTGTTCGGCTAACGTTTCTTTAATTAAGGTTAAAGAATTTTTCCCAGTTTCTTTTTGTATTCTTTGATCAATTATATATTGAGCACTTGCTTTAAAGATATTACCTGAAGTAATAGCTGTTACGCCAGGCCCAACAAATGAAAGAATGGGAACAAAACCTGTCAAAAAGAAAAAGGACAGTATTATTGTTAAAATTCTAAATAATCTTAACTCCATATCTGAACCTTAGGTGATTTAGTATTTCATTACTACATCAAATTTGCTCATAATAGGTGCTGATTTGTTTGATTTTATTTAATTTATTTGTTTATTAAACATGATGATTAAAATATTTCCTTTCTTATTTATACTTCTGTGGTCTTCTGCTTTCATAACAACTAAACCCATCATAGACAACAGTGATCCATTTGCTGCCCTAGCTTTTAGATTTGCTATAGTTGCTTTTGGTTTTTTTTTATTTTCTATTTATTCAAAACAAAAAATTTTAGTAAGCAAAAAGAACTTTTTTGAATCTTTTTTTAGTGGTGTATTATTTCATGGTTTTTATCTTGGGGGTGTCTTTTACTCAATTTCAATAGGCATGCCTACAGCTATAGCAGCTTTAATAGTCACTCTTCAACCAATACTCACAAATGCATTAAGCGGTCCAATACTAAATGAAAAAGTATCTACAAAACAATGGATAGGTGTTTTGTTGGGATTTGCTGGCGCAGGACTTGTATTAGGTTTTGATGTTGGTTCAAAAATACCAGCAGCAGGATTGATGGCAACTATAATAGCTTTATTAGCAATTACATTTTCAACTTTATGGCAAAAAAAATTAAGTAACAACTTACCTTTGTCTGTGAGCAATATGAATCAAGCTCTTGGTGGGTGTTTGTTTCATTTATTAATAATAATTTTATTTGTTGATCCATATATTGATTTCTCACAAACTTTTATTATTGCAATGAGCCATCAAATACTTTTGGTATCATTTGGTGCATTTACAATATTAATGTTTTTAATCAAACATAACTCAGCAAGTAAAACTGTTTCTATATTTTTTTTAATTCCAGCAACATCTGCTTTTATGGCGTGGCTTTTCTTAAATGAGAGTTTAACTAGATTAGATCTAATTGGATTTCTAATTACTTCTATAGGTGTTTATATAGCAACAAGAGATTGAAAATTTAAATTTATAAAGATTCAAAGCCAAACTCTAGAGATGCATCTGTGATAGAATTATATAAAGATTCGCCAAAGCTTCTTAGCGCAAATAACCTTACTTTATTTGGATTTTCACCCAACCTATCTACAGTGAAAGCTATTCCATTATAAGTTGAATTAATTGAATTATTTTTATTCAATGTATTAAAATTAAAAGGACATCCTTTTTTCAAAACTTCTATCGTATCATTTCCTTCTATTTCAATAATAGCTCTAGAATGAGATAAATCTGTTACAGCAAAATCTGTATCTTTAAATTTGTCTACTACATTTTTTATTAAATCTTTTTTTGTTGAAACTAAAAGCCAGTTTTTTGGTCCATTCCACATAATCCTTGTATTTTCATTAAATACTACGGCCAAAGGTTCATTTTTTAATTTTAAACCATTGATATCAATACCTTCAAATGAAACTGAAGAGTTTTTGTACTGAACTATTTGAACAATTAATAAATTTTTGATTTCAGATATTTTAAGTATATCATTTTGATTTTTACCTTCATAATCTCCGAATTGACCTTTTGTGTAAACATTTGATAAAGCTGAAATTAATGTCATGATCTAACTCTTTCACCTTTTGGGTCTACGTAATGTGATGAAACTATCTCAACTGGTATTACTTTATTTTTAAGTGGTGACATCGCAAAAAGCTTTTGACCAATCATATTTTTTCCATCTTTCAAAATCGCCAAAGAAAAAGGATTATCATATTCAACACTCCAACAAGATGCAGAGATATGACCTAATTTTGGATTTGGTAACTGTGCTTTATCATCTTTAACTAAGTGAGAGCCTTCTGGTATACTTGTTTGTTTGTCTAATGGCACTACGCCTACTATTCTTTGTCTATCTTCAGCTATAAATGCAGATCTTTGTAATGATCTTTTTCCAATAAAATCTTTCTTTTTACTAACAAGACCTTCTAAGGCGTTGTCAAATGGAATTGTTCTACCATCCAGTTCAGATCCAGCAACATGTCCCATTTCAATTCTAAGAGTTGATAATGCTTCTGTTCCATATGGTTGAATGTTAAATTCTTCGCCAACTTTCATTATTTTTTCCCACATAAAATTTCCATAATCAGATTCAACATTTACTTCATAAGCAAGCTCTCCTGAAAATGAAATTCTAAATATTCTTGCTTTAACTCCAAATAAATCCCCTTCCATGTAGCCCATGAAAGGCAAACCATCATTTGATACATCAGAATTTGGAAATAATTTTTGTAATAAATCTCTAGATTTAGGTCCAGCGATAGCTGCTCCAGCCCACTGTTCTGTAGTTGAAACTACATTCACATTTAATTCAGGCCAAACTAGTTGCAAATAATATTCTAAATGCGAAAGAACGTTTGCTGCTTGAGCTGTTGTTGTCGTCATATGGTAATGATTTTCAGAAATTCTTGTAGTTGTTCCGTCATCCATTACAATTCCATCTTCTCTTAACATTACGCCATATCTAGCTTTACCGACTGGTAGCTTCAACCATGCATTAGTATAGACCCTATTTAATAACTCCGCTGCATCTGGTCCCTTAATATCTATTTTACCTAATGTAGTTACATCACAAACACCCACGTTTGTTCTTACATTTTTTGCTTCTCTTTTTGATCCCTCAAATAAATTTTCATTTCCTCTTTTATAATACCTCGGTCTTAACCAAACACCCGCATCAACAAAAACTGCATTATTTTTTTCATGCCATGAATGCATTGGAGATTTTCTTGTTGGTTTTGAGTGTTTTCCAACTTCCCTTCCTACTATCGCTCCAATAGAAACTGGAGTATATGGGGGTCTGAAAGTCGTATGACCTACTGCAGGAACAACTTTATTCTCAATTTCGGATACTAATTGCAATCCATTTAAATTACTTGTTTTTCCTTGATCTGTTGCCATTCCTAAAGTGGTATATCTTTTAACGTGTTCAATTGATCGATACCCTTCTCTTAAAGCTATTTCTATATCAGATACTGCTACATCATTTTGGAAATCTAAAAACCTTTTATAATTTTTACCTTTCGGCAATGGAACGCACCAGAACTTATCATGTTGAGAAGGTTTCTTTTCAACAACATTTGGAATAGCTATCTCATTATCATTTTCAGTAATTTTTTTTGATAATTCACTTCCTGCTTTAAATGAAGTTTTTAAAGTTTCCTCCAGTGTAAATACTCCATTAGCTGCACCTAAAGTAATTTCATTTTGTTTTGATTGCCCTGGGACAAATGCATCAATTTCCTCTTTAAACTTCGTTTTATTTCCTGATTGTGAGGCTAAATGAATGGTTGGTGTCCAAAAACCTGAAACACAAATACAATCACATTCTATATTTTCTATTTTACCAAGTTGTTTTTTGTCTTCAGAAATAGATGCAATATCTGCGGATTTTACTTTTTTATATCCTTGTGCTGCAACAACAACATATGAATTTTTAATGTTAATTCCTAAATTTTTTGCTTCATCAATTATTTCTGAATCAGCATTTTTTCTTGAGTCTAAAACAAGTGGATCTACTCCATGTTTTTTAAATTCAATTGCTGTTTCGTATCCACTATCATTATTTGTAAATACCAAAGGTTTTCTTCCAACTAAAACACCATATACTTTTAAGTATTCTTTAGCAGCTGAGGAGAGCATTACTCCTGGTGTATCATTATTTCCAAAAACAATTGGTCTTTCAATTGATCCTGAAGAAATTAAAACTTCTTTTGCACGAATGTACCATAACCTTTTATTGGGGTGATATTTTTTAGTTAATGGTAAATGATCGCTAACTTTTTCTGACATCACAAGCATGTTGTGATCATAGTATCCAAAAATTTGAGATCTATTTTTTACAACAACATTTGGCATTGTTTTTAATTCTGCAATTATTCCTTCAGCCCAATCTTTTCCTGATTGATTGCCAATATTGACATCACTAGTTAGTAATGATCCACCAAATCTTGGTTTGTCTTCAGCT
>CACDQA010000013.1 GCA_902554745.1 uncultured Pelagibacteraceae bacterium | reverse complement strand
ACATAAACTAAATTCCATAAGTCATCAGAGTACATATATGACCACGGAATAATATGATCTATAGACAGCTCTTTTTCTGGGATGGATTTATTAGTGATAAAACATACTCTATTAGGATTTTCTATATCAATTAATGATTGAAATTTTTTAAGAGATTTTCTTTTAATATCTTTATCTTTATCAACTCCTCTTACTTTTTGAGATATTCGTGGAGAGTTATTTAGATCTTCTAGCTTTTGTGACCATCGGTAATTAATTAATTGAAATAGAAGTCTTGAGTGTTCTTTAATCAAGTCTGGGTATCTTAATACTAGGTGCTTATCCCCTTTTTTATATTCATAAATATTATAAGTCTTGTTTTCTAATTTTAAAAACCTCCAAGATACATCATATGTTAAAATCTTACTTATCTTTGCTATATCTATATTTATTTTGTCACCTGCACGTATAAAATTTACAGGCTGTTGCCCGTAGACTTTTCTATATTTTTGAATTTCGTCTTTCACAATCTGGTGAATTGCAGGTCTTTTATTAATATTAGGGCCCTGCTCTAAGTTAAAAAATATAGACTGGTTCCAGTAATATTTAAATATTAATTCTGAAAGTTTATCAAAATGAATTTTTCTATCTGAATTGTAACAGCAATGCTCTACTAATGCCCTACACCAACTCATCTTGTAGGTATTCTCCATTGGACAATTTGAGATTAATTCTGTTAATTCTTCTATATACTTGTGCATTAATATCTAGCTATGAACCCAGAACCACGATCCCTAAAAGTTTTTTCACTATAAACCTTTACTTTTTGAGTACAGTTTTTTGTATTCTTTAAACCTATAATTAACCTCTGCAATTACTTGTTCTAACTGGTCACTCATATTTTTTATTTCTATATTTTTATCATGATCGACTTTTGCTAATTTAATTCCGTTTTCAAACTCTTTGGATCTTTTTAAAAAACAATCCTTATAAAATAGATATTTTTCATCCATACTTTCACTGAATTTGCCATTAGAAAGCTGAAAATGGCAATAAAATATTTTTAAAATATAGATATCTAAAAATTCATCAGGGTTTCCATCATAAAACCTTTTAAAATGAAAATAATGATAACCATTTATCGTATCATCATCAAAAACATAATGATTATAACAAGGACCTAAATTATTGTCTTTATGGATTTCTTTTTGTTCATTATACATATCCCGTAAATAATCTTCTGAATTTTTAACACTTTCATCTGAAAAACTATTATTTCCAGATAGATCCTTAAAACCACTTTCAAGCTTTTGTAAAAAGAGTTTAAACATTTTTAAAACAAACTACCAATACCTAGAACTACTATTGCAAAAATAATTATTAAAAATATTGAATTTTTATTATTGCTGGCTTCATAATGCTGAAAACACATGCCATTATGTTTTTCTCTTACTCCTGAGAGATTATAACATCCATCTATAATGCATTTGGGACTTTTGTCAGAAAATACTGTTGTAGGTGCAGGAACACCACACTTTGGACAAGTACCAGCTTTGTCTGAAACATCAGCGCCACACTCTTTACATTCATAAATTGCCATTAAAAAACATTATCAGACTAATACATTTCAAAAAAGTTAATTACACAATTTCGTATACAATGAAGATGTCTTCTCTTCATTTTTTTAAAAAATTTTATAAAATTTAAATCTCTAAACGTTGATTTTATTGAAATTTGGTGGGCCCGCCAGGACTCGAACCTGGGACCAATACATTATGAGTGTACTGCTCTAACCAACTGAGCTACAGGCCCTATACTTAAGATTAGTTATACCATTTTTGATGAGTTATCAAATAAAGATAATTTAATAATGGTGGGCCGTGTTGGTTACGCTCCAACTACCCCTGCAATGTCAATGCAGTACTCTACTATTGAGCTAACGGCCCAATTAACTCTCTAAAAAACTTTTTAATTGCTTTGACCTACTTGGGTGCTTTAATTTTCTTAATGCTTTAGCTTCAATTTGTCTAATTCTTTCTCTTGTAACAGAAAACTGTAAACCTACTTCTTCTAGTGTGTGGTCTGTATTCATACCAACACCAAATCTCATTCTTAAAACTCTTTCTTCCCTAGGTGTAAGTGTAGATAATATTTTTGTAGTTGCCTCGCCTAGATTTGACTTGATTGCTTGCTCAAGTGGCGCTAAAGCTTTTGTATCTTCTATAAAATCTCCTAAACTACTATCTTCTTCATCTCCAACAGGTTTTTCTAATGAGACAGGCTCTTTTGAAATTTTTAAAACTTTTCTTACTTTATCTAGTGGCATTCGAAGCTTTTGAGCAAGCTCCTCTGGAGTTGCTTCTCTACCAAACTCACTTAAAATTAACCTTTGAGTTCTTACAATTTTATTAATTGTTTCAATCATATGAACTGGAATACGTATAGTCCTTGCCTGATCTGCAATTGATCTTGTTATAGCTTGTCTAATCCACCATGTTGCATAAGTAGAAAATTTGTAACCTCTTCTGTACTCAAATTTATCAACAGCTTTCATTAACCCTATATTTCCCTCTTGAATTAAGTCTAAAAATTGAAGACCTCTATTAGTGTATTTTTTTGCAATAGAAATAACTAATCTTAAATTAGCTTCTACCATCTCTTTTTTTGCAATTCTTGATTCTTTCTCACCTTTTTGAATTCTGCTTACCAATTTTTTAAAATCTGTAACAGAAATTCCTAGTTTGTTACTAATTTCAATTAATCTTTCTCTAATATTTTTAAATTCTTCTTTGTTTTTTGTAAAAAATTGCTTCCAAACTAAATTTGTATCTAAAAACTTTTTAAAGTTTGGATTAATTTCATTTCCTATATAAAATTTAATAAACTCATTTCTTGGAATTTTATGATCCATGGCAAGCCTCAAAAGATTACCCTCTAGAGAAATAATTTTTTTATTTTCTAAATAATGCTTTTGTACTAGCTCTTCCAAAACTGATGGGGATAATTGTAGAGATTTAATATTTTCTAAAATATCATTTACTATTTTCTCGTAATTTTTTTCTTTTGATGTTGAAAAATTTTGAGAATTTAAAATACATTCAAGTTTTTCCTTTTGATACTTGATTAATTTAGAATATTCCTTGGTAAGTGTATTAACCGTTTTTAAAACTTTAGGTTTTATTTCAGTTTCCATTGCAGCAAGAGTCGGATTAAAGTCATCCTCCTCATCTGAAGTCCCTTCCTCTTTATCTGTCTCTCCTGCATTTTTTTGCTTAGCACTTGGGCCAGTAGACTCGTCCTCCATATAATTTGTATCAATATCTATAATTTCTCTAACAAGAATTTCATCTTTTTGAAGTTGTTCATTCCATTCAAAAAATTGTTGAGCTGTAATTGGGCTTTGAGAAAGTGCAATTAGCATTACATCCTTCCCTGCTTCTATCCTTTTTGCAATTGCTATCTCGCCTTCTCTAGATAAAAGCTCAACTCCCCCCATCTCACGTAGATACATTCTGATAGGATCATCACTTTTTTCAATTGTTTTACCTTCCTCTTTATTAGAATTTTCTTTTTTTCTTAAAACCTTAAAGTCTGACTTTTTTTCAACTAAAGAAATGTTTTCGTCTAATATATGAATAAATGCTTGGGCCAAGTTTTCATCAGATAAATTTCTTTTACCAAGAGATTTACTTAACTCTTCATAAGTTATGAAACCTCTATGGGTTCCTCGACCCATAAGTCTAGCAAATGATTTTGTAATAATTCTTTCCACGATAATTGAGTTTAAGGGTCTTATATAATGTCAATTATATAAAAATCTATTAATAATTTTATCAGTTTAATTGAGATTCTGCTTTTTTTTGAGCTCTTTTAACTCATTAAATGTGGACTCGCTCATATCGACAGAAAACTTCGATTCTAATTCCTGGATTCTAAACTCAAGATCGTAATTCATCAAATCTCTAGAGATGTCCTCTAATAATTCGATTATTTTTTGATCGTCATCAGATTGTTTTTTTAGAATATGTTTGATTGGAGCAAATTTGTTTATTTTTTCTATTAATTGAACATCTAAGTCAAGATCTTGAGTTGTTATTTGTGAATTAGATTTCAATTTTTCAATAATCATTTCAAATATTTTTTTATTAAAGTCAGTAAATAATTTAATATTTTCGATCAAATGAATATTTGCTTGCAACAAATCTAATTTATTTATGACCAGATATAATAAAGAAAACTCTTTTAATTCGACTCCAGTCAAAGACTGGCTTTCTTTAAAATATTTTTTTGTACTTTCTAAAGATTTCGTTTTTTTTGAGTAAAATCTTTTATTATTTTGATTGGAATGTGGTGTTAACTCAGCAATTTTTTCTAAAAAATATTCCAAAACATATTTTTTTATAAAATCATCTTTTATTGTATTTGCAATTCCTCTAAGTTTTTTCTCGAAAATAGCCATCGATGAGGGATTATTTTTAGTTTGTTTTTTATAATGACTAAAAATAAATTGATGAATTGATAATTTGCTCTGCTTTGTAAAATCTATAAAATTTGCTTTACCGTTTTTGTTAACATAGCTATCAGGATCTTCTTTATCAGGTAAAAATAAAAAAGAAATTTGTTTCTCTGGTTTTAGTTCCTTTATTGAATTTTCGGCAGCTCTTACAGCAGCCTTATATCCGCTTTCGTCTCCATCAAAACATATTATGATATCGTCAAAAAACTGATTTAAAGTTAAAATCTGATTATCAGTTAAAGACGTACCAAGATTTGCCACTACGTTATCAATTCCATTTTTGCTAAGACCTACAACATCCATGTATCCTTCCACTAAATAAATGTGATCAATTTTATTAGAAAGTTTTCTTGCTAGATCTAAATTATATAAATTTGACCCTTTTTTAAAAAAATTTGTTTCAGGTGAATTTATATATTTAGCTAAGTAATCTAAATTTTCAATTATTCTTCCACCTAGAGCAATTGGTTGACCTGATATGTTGTTGATTGGAAAAATTAATCTACCTCTAAATCTTTCGACATAAATTTTTTTTTTCTCGTCTAAAAAGAATAAACCAGTTTCTACTAAAGTTTGTTCACTATAATCCTCTTTTAATTTTTCGAAAAAATTTGGATTTTTTTCTATGTATCCTATTTTAAATTTTTTTACTTCATCTTTACTTAGTGATCTATTTTTTAAATAATCTCTAGCAATTGAATAATTTTCATTTTTTAAAAGTTCATTATGGTAATAGTTTACGTAATCACTAAAAATAGATTTATACTCATTCCACTTTTTTTCTCTTTCTTCATCTTGTTTTGAAAACATATATGGCTGCATCCCCGCTAATTGAGCTAGGTATCTAACTGCCTCTCCAAACTTTAAATTTTGAGTTTTCATTACAAAATCAAAAATATTTCCATGTTCGGAAGTTGCAAAACAATGATAAAATTCTTTTTCATCATTAACAGTAAATGAAGGTGTTTTTTCATTTTTAAAAGGTGATAAACCCACAAATTCTTTACCTCGTTTTTTTAAAGAAACAGTTTTTGATACTACCGTTGAAACTTTCAACCTATTTTTAATTTCATCAAGGTACTCTTTTGGATATTTCATTATTTATTCAACAATTCTTTAATCAATGATCCTGCTTTGGAAAAATCAATTTCGTCTGCATGAGTTTTTTTGAGTTCACCCATAACTTTTCCCATATCTTTTAATGAATTTGCTCCAATTTTCGAAATAACATCTGCACAAATTTTCTTAGTTTCTTCTTCACTGAGTTGCTTTGGTAAGAAACTTGTTAAAATATCATATTCATTTTGCTCTACCTCTAAAAGATCTGTTCTATTATTTTTTTTAAAAATATCGATCGATTCGGCACGCTGTTTAACCATTTTTTTTAAAAGTTTCTTAATATCATCATCATCAGTTTCCTTTTTATTTGGGCCTGATCTGTTAACAATGTCCAAATCCTTAATAGAAGATAATATTAACCTATAGGTTGATATTTTATTTTTATCTTTAGATTTTAGAGCATTTTTATATTCGTTTTCGATAGTCTGTTTTAAGGACATAATTTTTTAATCTACTTTAAAGAAAAAATTCTTCAAAAGAAAAATTGTTTTTTTACAATTTTATATTACATCTCTGTTGCGATAATAAAGCAATTATTGTATTAACCTTTAACTCATGAGTTGTAATTGATCAAAAAAGCAAAAAAAACTAACTCAAAAATTAAATCTCAAATCAATACAGGCGTTTTAGTTCTAGAAAATAAAAAGGTATTTAAAGGAATTGGAATTGGATACCAAGGAGAAGCCACAGGAGAAGTTTGCTTTAATACATCGTTGACAGGTTACCAAGAAATCATCTCCGATCCATCATATGCAGGTCAAATTATTAACTTTACCTTTCCTCATATTGGAAATGTTGGAACTAATAAAGAAGATCATGAGTCTGATAAAATATGGGCTAGAGGAGTGATTTTTAACTCTGAAATAACTTCACCTTCAAATTACAGATCGTTCCTGCATTTAGATACTTGGCTTAAGAAAAATAAAATTGTTGGAATTACTGGCTTAGACACTAGAAGCCTGACAAACTTTATAAGGGACAAAGGTGCCCCAAAAGGCACGATTAGTAACTCAAAAAAAGGAAAATTTAATATTAATAAATTGACCAACACTACAATTAAATGGAGTGGATTAAAAAATCTTGATCTTGCAGAAGTAATCTCAACTCGGAAAAATTATATTTGGAAAGGTCTTAAAACCTGGAAAAAAGAATTTGGATATAAAAAAAATAATAAGAACTCATTTCATGTTGTTGCAATTGATTATGGAATAAAAAAAAATATCTTAAGATATTTCTCTGACTTTAATTGCAAAGTTACAGTTGTTTCTTGTAAAACTAGTGCGCAAAAAATTTTAGCTTTAAAACCAAATGGAATATTTTTATCAAATGGTCCTGGTGATCCATCTGCAACAGGGAAATATGCTATAGAAATTATTAAAGATCTAATTAAAAAAAATTTACCAATATTTGGTATTTGTTTGGGTCATCAAATTTTAGCATTGGCATTAGGTGGTAAAACAAAGAAAATGAAGCTTGGTCATAGAGGAGCAAATCACCCTGTTAAAAATTTAATTCATAATAATGTAGAAATTACAAGTCAAAACCATGGATTTGAAGTAGTTAAAGAAACATTACCAAAAAATATTGAGGTCACACATAAATCTTTATTTGATAATAGTATTGAAGGTATCAAACTAAAAAATAAACCAGTCTTTTCAGTTCAATATCATCCAGAGTCTAATCCAGGACCTCAAGATAGTGTTTATTTGTTTCAAGAATTTATTAACAACATGAAAAAAAATGCCAAAAAGAAAAGATCTTAAAAAAATATTAGTTGTAGGAGCTGGGCCAATAATTATAGGACAAGCGTGTGAATTTGATTATTCAGGAACGCAAGCATGTAAAGCTCTAAAAGATGAAGGTTATAAAGTAGTCCTAATAAATTCAAATCCAGCAACAATTATGACAGATCCAGATGTTGCGGATAAAACTTATATTGAACCTATTACACTTGATGTATTAGAGAAAATTCTCAAAAAAGAAAAACCAGATGCAATTCTTCCAACAATGGGGGGACAAACGGCACTTAACCTTGCCATGGAAGCAGAAAAAGAAGGAATTTTAAAAAAATACAAAATTGAATTAATAGGAGCAAATTCTAAAGCAATTTCTAATGCCGAGGATAGAAAGAAATTTAGAAAAAATATGATTGATATTGGTTTAGATTTACCAAAATCTGAAATTGTTAATAACAATAACCAAGCATCAAAAATATTAAAAAAAATTGGATTACCAGCGATTATAAGACCTGCCTTTACACTAGGTGGGCTTGGTGGAGGAATAGCTAAAACTAAAAAAGATTATTTTAAAATTGTTAAAAATGGATTGCACGAGTCTCCCGTAAGCCAAGTTCTTGTAGAGGAATGTTTGGAAGGCTGGAAAGAATTCGAGATGGAGGTTGTAAGAGATAAGAAAGATAACTGCATCATCATTTGCTCAATTGAAAATATTGATCCGATGGGAATTCATACGGGTGACTCCGTAACAATTGCGCCTGCTCTTACCTTAACCGATAAAGAATACCAGGTAATGAGAAATGCTTCTATTGCATGTTTAAGAAAAATTGGAGTTGAAACTGGAGGATCAAATGTTCAGTTTGCTATCAATCCTAAAAACGGTCGAATGGTTGTCATTGAAATGAATCCACGTGTATCAAGGTCATCTGCACTTGCATCAAAAGCAACTGGATTTCCAATTGCGAAAGTGGCTGCAAAGTTGGCAGTTGGTTATACTCTAGATGAATTAAAAAATGAAATAACTAAAGTTACTCCTGCATCATTTGAACCAAGTATAGATTATGTGGTGACTAAAATTCCAAGATTTACATTTGAAAAATTTTCAACTTCTCCTGCAACTTTAGGAACATCTATGAAATCAGTAGGAGAGGCAATGGCAATAGGAAGAAACTTCAAAGAATCTCTTCAAAAAGCTTTGGTATCTCTGGAAACTGGTTTTTCAGGTTTAGACAGAATTTTTAATTTAAATAAAAAACAAATTGAAAAAAAACTTAAAGAAACTATTCCAAACAAGATATTACTAGTCGCTGAAGCAATTAGAAAAAAAATAGACTTAAAGAGAATATACAATTTATCAAAAATTGATCCTTGGTTTTTAGAACAAATTAAAGAAATAGTTGATTGCGAAACACAAATCAAAATCAAAGGACTTCCAAAAGATTTTGCAGAATTTAATAGAATAAAATCAATAGGATTTTCAGATAAAAAACTTTCGGAATTAACTAAAACTTCTGAAGACGTTGTTAGAAGAAAAAGATCAGCGCTTAAAATACTTCCAGTTTATAAAAAAGTAGATACTTGTGCAGCTGAATTCAAATCGTTTACGCCTTATATGTATTCAACTTATCAAAGAAATTTTTCAATTAACTCAGAATGTGAAGCTGACCCATCCAATAAGAAAAAAATAATTATTCTTGGAGGAGGACCAAATAGAATTGGTCAAGGAATTGAGTTTGATTATTGCTGTTGTCAGGCAAGCTTTTCATTAAAAGACGCAGGTTTTGAGACTATAATGGTTAATTGTAACCCTGAAACAGTGTCAACAGACTATGATACGAGTGATCGATTATACTTTGAACCTTTAAAAGAAGAATACGTTTTTAACATAATTAAAAAAGAACAAGAAAAAGGAAACCTAATTGGTGTAATAGCTCAGTTTGGTGGCCAAACTCCGATTAAACTTGCTAAATTTTTACATGACAACAAACTTCCAATTTTAGGAACACAATATACTTCTATCGATTTAGCGGAGGATAGAGACCGATTTAGATATTTACTGAATAAATTAAAACTAAAACAAGCAGAAAGTGGAATTGCAAAAACATTTAATCAAGCAATAAAAATTGCTGATAAAATTGGATTACCATTAATGGTAAGACCTTCATATGTTTTAGGTGGAAGAGCAATGGAAATTGTTCATGAAAAAAATCAGCTTAAAAAATTTGTTGAAGAAGCGTTTAAAGTTGCAGATGATAATCCAATTTTGATTGATAAGTTTATTGATCATGCAATGGAAGTAGATGTAGATGCTATATCAGATGGAAAACAAGTTCATGTTGCAGGTATTATGCAACATATCGAAGAAGCTGGAATTCATTCAGGAGACTCGGCGTGTAGCCTACCCCCTGTATCAATTAAACCATACCTTCTAAAAGAAATAGAAAATCAAACTAAAAAATTAGCGATAGCTTTAAATGTTAAAGGCTTCATGAACATACAGTTTGCAATTAAAAAAGATAAAATTTATGTGATTGAAGTAAATCCTAGAGCAAGTCGAACAGTACCTTTTGTATCAAAAGCAAAAGGATTGCCTCTAGCTAAAATTGCATCAAGAGTAATGGCCGGTGAAAAATTATCTAAGTTTAATTTAAAAGATAAATCTAAAGGTATGTATGCAGTTAAAGAGGCTGTATTCCCGTTTAATAAATTTCCAAACAGTGACTTATTGTTAGGACCTGAAATGAAATCCACTGGAGAAGTTATGGGATTTGATAAAAATTTTGGAATGGCTTTTGCAAAAAGTCAAATCGCAGCAGCTAACTCATTACCAAAACAAGGATTAGCTTTTATATCTCTCAAAGATAGTCACAAAAATGAAGGAATAGATTTAGCTAAAGAACTTCTTAAACTTAAGTTTACATTATGTGCAACTAGAGGAACTGCAGAATATATTCGAAAGCATGGGATGAAATGTAAAATTATAAATAAAGTAAGCACTGGATCACCTCACATAGTAGATGTTTTAGACTCTAAAAAAATTGCATTAGTAATAAATACTGGAGGAGGAAATAGTGAACATAGATTAAGCGATGCAATAGCTTTAAGAAGAGCAACACTTAAGAATAAAGTTCCTTATTGCACTAATATGTCCACTGCTCAGGCATGTTTAGAGGCTATTAGATCGCTAAAAACGAAAAAATTAGAAGTGACTTCTCTTCAGGACGTTTAAGAATTTACTTTCCAATCAGTTTCAAAGGTAACATAATTTACTTGAATACATCGTCTTTCTTTAACGATCTTTTTCTTCTCCATCCCATGCCAAGTGTTTGGTCCGCTGGTAAAAAGATAACCATAATTATGTTTGTAAGGAAGTGTCTTTACCTTTTCTAATTTTTCATTGTAAAAATCAGTCCCTAAATCTTCAGACTCATTTGTTTTATTAACAAATATTAATCCTGACATAAGTTTTTCTTTTATATCGCAATGAGGTTTTAACCAAAAACCCTCTCGGTCACATATAACCTCAACCCTTACATAGGAATTTGATAAATCTTTATTTATCATTTTAGAAATTGTTTCATATGTTTCTTTAGACTGAAGTTCATTTATAAATTTTACAAGATTTGGAAATTGAGATGAGTTTTCTTTATTAATAAAACATCTAAACTTTATTGCTTGTCCACCTGAAGCTATACCTTTTCTAAATTCTGCGGCTCCACCATCTATTGCTCTTGTTCCATCATAATTAAGATTATGTTTACTGACATCAGGAACGTCGGCTTTAACTATTTCATCAATTGCTTCTTCTGACAAAGCATCACTATACTCCCAGTGATTAAAAGGTAAATTATGTTCTTTTGAATTATTTTTAATTGAATTTAAAAACGACATAATGATTGTATTTTTTCTTTAATAATTTTTGCTACTCTATTCGTTTCATCTAATTTTTGATAGTTCCAATTTTCAATTTCTTCACCTAAGTTTCTAGTAATATTTAATTCTCTAAATAAATTTCTAAAATTCTGAAATCTGACATCTTTTCTTTTTGGTAAAATATTAGCAACATAAATTGGTTTTCCAGTCAAAGCAGCTTCAGATATCATTGAGCTAGAGTCACATGTAACAACTATATTTTCTGAAATAGCTAAAGCTGAAAGATAAGCTTTTTTATCAACATTCATAATTACAGTGTGATTTTCTCCAAAAAACTCTTTTGCATAATGTATAGTATTTAATGGTGTTCTCATTGAAGGTATTACCACAAGTTGAAAATCATGTTTTTTCAATAATTTGTAAAAAATTGAAAAGATATGCTTCATATTTTTTGTTGAGTAGTCATAATATTTTGTAGGGCCACCCATTATCAAACACCAAACTTTTCTATTATCCTGTTTGATATATGAATTTAAATAACTTCTATTTTCTTCAATTTCATTTTCCGTTAAATAGTGAATTGCACCTTTTGTTTTAATTACATTTGCACCACTTATCCCATCATGTTCGGGAGCAACAATAAAATCAAAATGATTAAAATCCACCTTTGGATCTTGAATATGAATATTTAAAACTTTTTTTTTTGAAATACTTTTTAAATGGATTGAGGGAATCACACTTTTTCTTCCACATGAAATAATTACATCAAAATCAGACTCATTTATTTTTTTATAAACCTTTTGTGATACTGGTGTTAATTTTGGTGGAACAATTTTCCAAAAATTATTTAGTTCAACCTTATGGTGTGTAAAATCAATATCTAAGGCTTTTGCTAAACCTTCTACCTGGCTTATCATGCCATGCATTCCTTGAGTTAATAATAAACCTTTTAATTTAGACATTAATCACTATATAGCTTTCATATGAGTCAAAATCCAACTAAACACACAAAAGTGTTAATAATTGGATCTGGTCCTGCCGGATACACAGCAGCAGTTTATGCGGCTCGAGCGATGTTAAATCCAATTTTAGTTTATGGTTCTGAACCTGGAGGTCAATTAACAACAACTACTGATGTTGAAAATTTTCCAGGATTTGCTGAAGTTATTCAAGGTCCGTGGTTGATGGATCAAATGAAAGAACAAGCAAAAGCAGTTGGAACTGAAATGATTGAAGATCATATTGGTTCGGTAAATTTAAAATCTACTCCGTTTGAAGCTACAGGCGATAGTGGGCAAAAATATACTGCTGATAGCATAATTATTTCTACAGGGGCTCAGGCCAGATGGTTAAATCTGAAATCTGAACAAGAATTTAGAGGATTTGGTGTTTCTGCGTGCGCTACGTGTGATGGTTTTTTCTTTAAAGATAAAGAAGTAGCAGTTGTTGGAGGAGGTAATGCAGCTGTTGAAGAAGCGATGTTCCTTACAAAGTTTGCATCCAAAGTTAAGTTAATTCATAGAAGAGATAGTTTGAGAGCTGAAAAAATGCTTCAAAAAAAATTAATGGAAAATAAAAAAATAGAAATTATTTGGGACTCTGTTGTTGAAGATGTGTTGGGAGATCGAGAGCCTAAAAATGTTAAAGGAATTAAAATTAAAAATTTAAAAACAGATAAAACTGAAGAATTAAAAATAGATGGACTATTTATCGCCATTGGTCACGATCCAGCAACTTCACTATTCAAAGATCAACTTAATATGGATAATGAGGGCTATTTAATTACTAAACCAGATTCTACTGAAACAAATATTCCTGGTGTTTATGCTGCTGGAGATGTTAAAGATAAAACTTTTAGACAAGCCGTTACAGCTGCAGGAATGGGTTGTATGGCAGCATTAGAAGCTGAAAAATTCCTATCTCACTAATTCAGCAATCTCATTTGATTCAAATATACTTTGATTAATATTTTCATTTGCCAATTTTACCATTGCTTTGGCGACTATTTCTGCCCTAATTGGTCTCATTTTTCTTAAAGGCCCAACTAATATTGGAGTTAACAATTTAAATAATATTATACCAAATTTTTCACCTATTCTTTTTTCTTTTCTATTTCCCAATAAAAAAGATGGTCTCATAATCCCTATTTTATCAAAATTTTGATTTTTAATTTCTTGTTCAACTAATCCTTTGAATTTTAAATAATCACCTGAACTTTTTGGATCGGCATAACCAGATGAAACGAAAAAAAATGATTTAATTGAATTTGATTTAGCGATTTGGGCAATTTGTCTAGGAATATTAAGCTCAACTCTTTCATATTCATTTTTATTAGGTGAATTTTTTCTTGTTGTACCAATACAAAAAAAACAGTCTTCACCTTTAATATCATTTCTATACTTTTCTAAATCATTAAAATTAGTATCAATAATTTCAATTTTTGGATTAATAAGTTCTATTTTTGAACGAACAAAAATCTTTATTTTTGAATAATTTGAATTCAGGATAAGTTGATTAACAAGATGCCCACCAACTAAACCCGATGAACCAAACACTAGGGCTGTTTTCATTAATTTAAGGATTTACAAAAAATAGATATTTTATCCATTGCTTTTTTTAAATTTTCCATTGAAGTTGCATATGAAATTCTAAAAAAACCTTCCAAACCAAATGCAGAGCCTTGGACTACAGCGATCCCACTATTCTCTAATAATGATTGAACAAAATCAGTATCAGATTTAATTTCATTTCCATTTGGATCTTTTTTACCCATTAAACCTTTGCAACTTGGAAAGACATAGAACGCTCCATCTGGATTTAGACATTCAATTCCATCTATTGCATTTAAAGAATTAACCACAAAATCTCTTCTCTCCTGAAAAGAATTTGCTCTTTCATTGATAAAGTCTTGTGTTCCACTTAGTGCTTCAACTGCAGCAGCTTGACTAATAGAAGAAGGGTTGGTTGTTGATTGTGATTGAATTTTAGCAATAGCTTTAACAATGTCTTTTGGACCAGCTGCATACCCTATTCTCCAGCCTGTCATTGAGTAAGCTTTACTCACACCATTCATTGTAAGAACTCTATTTTTTAAACTATCAATTTGAGCAATTGTAAAAAATTTGAAGCCCTCATAAGTCACATGCTCATAAATATCATCACTTAAAATATACACATGATTATGTTTTTCTAAAATAACTGCAATTGCTTTTATATCTTGCTCCGAATAACATGCTCCGGTTGGATTTGAAGGAGAGTTAAGAATAATCCATTTTGTTTTTGGAGTTATAAATTTCTCAAGATCATTTGGATTTATTTTAAAACCTTGTTTTTCATTGCATTCCATTATTACTGGTTTTCCTCCAGCTAATAAAACCATATCAGGATAAGAAACCCAATAAGGAGCAGGAATTATAACTTCATCACCTTCGTTTAATGTGGCCATCATTGCATTATAAATTACATGCTTTCCACCAGCACCAACTGTAATTTGATCAATTGTATAATCTAAATTATTTTCTTTTTTAAATTTTTCTACGATAGCTTTTTTTAATGCTGGGGTGCCATCTACTGCAGTGTATTTAGTATCACCATCGTTAATAGCTTTTATAGCTGCTTGTTTAATATTATCTGGAGTATCAAAATCTGGTTCTCCTGCACCAAGTCCAATAACATCTTTTCCAGCAGCTTTTAATTCTCTTGCTTTTTGAGTAACAGCAATAGTAGGTGATGGTTTAATCTTCTTTAAACTGTCTGATATTATGCTCATTGAAATATAAATAAATTCTACTACGTTGTTTAATATATGGAAAATACTTATCAAGATTTAATTACAGATATTCAGAGTAAAAATCCTAAAATTGGTGGAAAACTAGAGGGTGGAAAAAAATTCAAAATTAAATCTGATTTTAAACCTGCAGGAGATCAGCCTGAGGCCATAAAAAAATTAGTTAATGGTGCTAACAAAGATCAATTTAATCAAGTTTTACTTGGTGTAACAGGATCTGGAAAAACTTTTACCATGGCAAAAGTTATTGAAGCTACCAATAGACCTGCCTTGATTTTAGCTCCAAATAAAACTCTTGCCGCTCAACTTTATGGGGAAATGAAAACCTTTTTCCCTGATAATGCTGTTGAATATTTCGTTTCCTACTATGACTATTACACTCCTGAAGCTTATGTTCCAAGATCAGACACATATATTGAGAAAGAGGCCTCTATTAACGAACAAATTGATAGGATGAGGCACTCAGCAACTAGATCTCTTTTGGAAAGAGACGATGTATTAATTGTTGCGAGCGTGTCTTGTATTTATGGTCTTGGATCTGTTGAAGCATATAGCAAAATGACTTTAACACTCCAAAAAAATTATGATTACAACAGAGAAGAAATAATAAAGTCTTTAGTAGCTCTTCAATATAAACGTAATGATCAAAATTTTTATAGAGGAACATTTAGAGCAAGAGGGGAATACTTAGAAATTTTTCCATCACACTTAGAGGATAGAGCTTGGAGATTATGTTTGTTTGGAGATAAGCTTGAACAGATAGAAGAGTTTGATCCTTTAACTGGTGATAAAGTAAGAGAATTAAGTTTAGTAAAAGTTTACGCAAACAGTCACTACATCACTCCAAAACCTACAATTGAGCAAGCAGTAATTAATATTAAAAAAGAATTAGAAGTAACTCTGAAAAAACACCGTGCTGAAAATAAATTATTAGAAGCACAAAGATTAGAGGAAAGAACTAAATTTGATCTTGAAATGATTGAAGCAACTGGTTCGTGTGCTGGTATTGAAAACTATTCAAGGTTTTTATCAGGAAGAAAACCAGGAGAGCCCCCTCCTACTCTTTTTGAATACTTTCCTGATAATACTTTAATATTTGTGGATGAGTGTCACGTTACAGTTCCTCAGCTTAATGGTATGTATAAGGGTGATAGATCAAGAAAAAGTACTTTAGCAGAATATGGTTTTAGACTTCCTTCATGTATGGATAATCGACCACTAAAATTTGAGGAATGGGACTTAATGAGAACTCAGACTGTTTTCGTTTCTGCAACGCCTGGTCCATGGGAACTAGAACAAACAAAAGGTAAATTTATTGATCAAGTTATAAGACCAACAGGTTTAATAGATCCACCTGTAGAAATACGTCCAGCAAAAAATCAGGTCGATGATTTAATGCATGAATGTAAACGAGTTATAGAGAATAATCATAGAGTATTAGTAACCACACTAACTAAAAAAATGGCTGAGGATTTAACTGAATATCTTCATGAGAATGGAGTCAAAGTAAGATACCTCCACTCAGATATTGATACACTTGAAAGAATTGAAATCATGCGAGATTTAAGAATGGGTGTATTTGATGTTTTAGTTGGAATTAACTTATTGAGAGAAGGATTGGATATTCCTGAATGTGCATTAGTTGGAATTTTAGATGCTGATAAAGAGGGTTTCTTGAGATCTGAAACTTCTTTAATTCAAACAATTGGTAGGGCTGCAAGAAATGTTGATGGTAAAGTAATTTTGTATGCTGACAAAGAAACAAAAAGTATAAAAAAAGCAATTGCAGAAACTGATAGAAGAAGAAAAATTCAATTAGATTATAATAAGAAACATAAGATAGATGCAAAATCGATAAAAAAAGAAATCAGTGATATTCTAGAAAGTGTTTATGAGAAAGACTACGTTAAAATAAGCGAAGGCTCTAATGTTGGAGGAAATCTTAAAAAACATCTCAAAGGCTTGGATAAAAAAATGAAAGAAGCTGCATCTAATTTAGAGTTTGAAGAAGCTGCTAAAATACGAGATGAAATAAGAAAATTGGAGAGTACTGAATTAGAAATTACATTAAATCCAAAAATAAGGCAGTATGATGTAAAAAATAAGCTTTATCCAAAAGGTAGATCAACTATGGGTATGCCGGGCACTAAAGTTACAAAAAAAAGAGATAAAAAATGGAAGCACGGAAAATAATAATTACTGGTGGAGCAACTCGGATGGGTGCTGCGATTGCAAGAAAATTATCTGGTCCTAATAAAGAAATCTTAATCCATTATAATAAATCAAAATTAAAAGCAGAAAAATTAAAAAAAGAGTTATCTAATGAAGGTACAAAAGTTTACTTAGTCAAAGGAGATTTAAGTAAAGAAAATGATGTAAATAAAATTGTAAAATTTGCAAAATCTAAACTTAAATATTTTGATTGTTTAATTAACAATGCTTC
>CACDQA010000012.1 GCA_902554745.1 uncultured Pelagibacteraceae bacterium | reverse complement strand
CAGGTCTTTATACTCTCACAAAAACTTGCGCTATGAGCTTGGCTCCAAATGTAAGAGTAAACGCAATTGCACCTGGCCCCACTATAAAAAATCAAAGACAATCTGAAAAACATTTCAAAAAGCAATATTTGGCAACCCCTTTAAAAAGACAAGTTGGTGTCGAACAAATATGTAATGCTGTTGACTTTTTTATTAAAAATATATCTATTACCGGTCAAGTTTTAGCTATTGATAGCGGACAAAATCTAAACTGGCAAACACCAGATGTGATGGGCAAAGAATGAGAAAAAATAATTTGAAAATTGTTAAAATAGACAAAAATAAAAGCCTATTTAATTATGAGAAAAAAATCCTAATTAATGAATTAATCTTAGATTTAAAACTTGGTTATTACGATTTTGAAAAAGAAAAACCTCAGAAAGTTAAATTTAGTCTTGAAATAGACTATGAAGATAAAAAACCTTCAAGCGATAAAGACATAAAATCTATTGTTAATTATGGAACTATAGTAAAATTAATTACGAAACTTGTAAAAAAGAAACATTACAATTTCCTAGAAACTTTAGCAGAAGCTGTTTTTGACGAATTATTTAAAGACAAAAGGATTGCTAAAATAATGTTGAAAATTGAAAAATTAGAAATTTTAAAACAGTGTTCATCTGTTGGTATTCAAATTACCAAAAAGAGAAGCCATGATAAGCTCTGAATTAGGAAAAGAAGTAATTAAAAAAGAGCTACCTCTAGTACCAAAACTTCCAGGCGTATACAGGATGCTTAACGAAAAAAATGAAATACTTTATGTGGGTAAAGCCAAAAATTTACCAAATAGATTAAAGAGTTATGTTGCAGAAAAAAATCATATAATTAGAACTGATCGAATGTTGTCTCAAACAAGAAAATTAGAGATAACAACAACATCTAATGAAAGTGAAGCATTACTTTTAGAAGCAAATTTAATTAAAAAGTATAAACCAAAATTCAATATCCTATTACGTGATGATAAGTCATTTCCATTTATATTTATTGGTAATAAAGATAAGTGGCCTCAAATAAAAAGACATAGAGGAAAAAAAACAAAAGAAGGTTTTTACTTTGGACCCTTTGCCTCTGCTGGTTCAGCTAATTGGACAATCAAAATGATCCAAAAGATTTTTCATTTAAGAGTTTGTGATGACACCGTTTTCAAAAACAGAGAAAGACCTTGTATTTTATATCAAATAAAAAGATGTTCTGGACCTTGTGTAGGATATATAAAAAAAGATGAATACAATCAAACAGTAGAAGATGCTATTGAATTTGTTTCAGGCAAATCTAGGAAAATTCAAAAAAATCTTTCTAACCAAATGGAAAAGGCAAGTGAGGATCTTGATTTTGAAAAAGCTGTAATTTTAAGAGATAGAATTAAAGCATTAAACATAATTCAATCTTCACAGAGAATTAATGAAGCAAATTTAGTTGAGGCAGATGTTATTGCTGGATATAAAGAATCTGGAAAAACTTGTATTCAAGTATTTTTTTATAGAGCAAAACAAAATTGGGGTAATCAAGCTTTTTTTCCAAAACACGACCCAGATGAAAAGTTTAGTGAAATCCTGAATTCTTTTGTTTCTCAATTTTATGAAAATAAAAGTGTTCCTTCCTCAGTTATTCTTTCTGAAGAAATAAAGGAAAAAGCATTAATTGAAAAAACACTAACACAAAAAGAAGGCAAACAAATAAATATTTCCGTTGCGAAAAAAGGATCAAAACTAAAAGTAATTAATCAAGCAATTAAAAATGCAAAGGATAGTCTTAATAGAAAACTTTATGAAAGTCAGAATAATAAAGAATTGTTTGAGGCAGTAGCTAAAAAATTTAATTTAGAAACCAATATAAATTTAATCGAGGTTTATGATAATAGTCATATTCAAGGCACAAATAGTGTTGGGGCTTTAATAGCCTACGGCGATGAAGGATTTATCAAAAAAAGATATAGAAAATTTAATATTAAGCATAAAAAAAATGAGCAAGATGACTATGGAATGATGAGAGAGGTATTAAATAGAAGGTTTAAAAGAGCAGTTCAAGAAAAAGATAACTACCTTGCTTTTCCTGATTTGGTTCTAGTAGATGGGGGAAAAGGTCAATATTCAGTCGCTAGAGAGAGTCTTAATGAATTAGGACTTCACGACATTCCAATTATTGCAATAGCAAAAGGTAAATTTAGAAATAGTGGAAATGAAACTTTTTTTCACAATGGCAAAGAATATAAATTCACTAGAAATGACCCTACTCTATTTTTTCTTCAAAGAATAAGGGATGAATCACATAGATTTGCTATAAGCGCTCACAGAACAAAGAGAAAAAAAGGTATAAGCAAATCTCTGTTAGATCAAATAGAGGGGATTGGGGCTATAAGAAAAAGAGCTTTATTGAACCATTTTGGATCTGCTAGATCGGTTGAGTCTGCTAGCTTAGATGAAATAAAATCTGTAGAAGGTGTTGAAGAAAAAGTAGCAAAAAAGATATATAACTTTTTTCACGAATAATTATGCTAAAAAAAATTCCAAACATATTAACGATAGGGCGAATAATAATTGTTCCTTTTTTTGTTTTAGCTTTTTATCTTCCAGGATTTTATGGTGATCTTACTGCTTTAATATTATTTATTATTGCATCATTTACAGACTTCTTGGATGGTATGTTGGCTAGAATGTTTGGAGTAGAGTCAAAACTGGGTGAATTATTAGATCCTATAGCTGATAAAATCATTGTTGCTACAGCATTAATACTTCTGGTTATGGATGGAACAATCAGAAATTATGAGGTAATTGCAGCAATAATAATTCTTACAAGAGAAATTTTAATTTCAGGTTTGAGAGAATTTTTAGCAAAGGGAAAAATAAAACTTCCTGTTTCAAACCTTGCTAAACTTAAAACAGTATTACAGATGGTATCAATTGCTCTTTTATTGTCTGGAGATACTGGAAATAAAATAATTCATTTCCAAGATTATAATGCTCAAACTATAGGTATAATTCTTTTGTGGTTATCGGCTGCTTTAACACTTTTTACTGCATATGATTATATGCGAAAAGGTATTGATCACGCTATGTCTGAAGACAGTAAAGACTAGGCTGCTTTTTTCTTCCTAACTAGTGCCTGATAACTTTCATTTAAATCAATAATAGTATCACAAACTTTAAACTGATTTTCAGCAATACAAGATACTGGTGTTACCTCTGCTGCTGTTCCTGTTAAAAAACATCCAACAAAATTAGGTAATTCGGTTGGACTAATTTTTCTTTCATGTACTTTTATATTTTTTGATTTTGCAATTCCAATTACAGTTCTTCTTGTAATACCATCTAAAAAAGAATCTGGTATTGGAGTGTGAATTTCTCCATTTTTATCTTTGAAAAAAATATTTGCTCCAGTTGCTTCAGCAATATTTCCTTCATGATCAAGCATTAAAGAATCTGTATATCCTTGCTTTTCTGCCTCATGTTTTGAGAGAGTACAAATCATATAAAGACCTGATGCCTTCGTATCCCATGGGATTGTATTAGGTGCTGGCCTTCTCCAATTTGAAATATTTAATCTTATTCCCTCTACTTTTAGTTTAGGATCAAAATATGATCCCCATTCCCATGTTGCAATCGCAACATGTATTTTTGTTTGTTGTGCAGAAATAGCCATCATCTCACTGCCCCTCCAAGCAACAGGTCTTACATAACCATTTTCTACTTTTTGAGTTGCTATAATTTTATTAGATGCATTATTAATTTCTTCTTCTGTGTATGGAATTTCAAAACCCATTCTTCTTGCAGAATGAAAAAATCTAGCTGTGTGCTCTTCTAATTTGAAAATTGAACCATCATAAACTCTCTCACCCTCAAATACACAACTAGCGTAGTGCATACCATGGCTTAAAACATGTAGTTTAACGTCAGCCCAATCAACTAATTCGTTGTTGTACCATATTTTTCCAGATCGCTTGTCGTAAGGTATCATGTGTGAAAATTTTTAATTTATAAATGAAAAATATCTTTGTATCTTTAATATGTCAATATAACTTACCTATTATGAAAGAACTTTTATATTTAAAAGATGACCAGCTTAAAGATCTAATTGAAAAACTATTCGTAAGCTATAGGGAAACCTTTTCTGACTCTAAAAAAATATTAGATAGATATTCAATTGGTTTAGCGCACCATAAAGTAATTCATTTGCTGTCAATGTATGAGGGGATCTCAATTTCTGAACTGCTTAAGAGATTAAAAGTCACAAAACAAAGCTTAAATCGTGTTCTCAAAGATTTGATTGCACTTGAAATCGTCATTTTTAAAAAAGATGACCAAGATACTAGAGTAAAGCATGTTTTTCTTAATGATAAAGGTAAAAAAATTTTTAATGAAATTTTCAATTTACAAAAAAAAAGAATTTATAATGCTTTGCTAAATTCAAGTTCTGAAGAAGTTATAAATTTTGATAATGTACTAAGTAAAATAATTAATGGATAAGTTTATTGCGCATATACTAGTAGTTGATGATGATGATGGAATTAGATCTCTCGTAAAAAAGTATTTAAATGAAAATAAATTCCTAGTCACTACTGCAGAAAGTGCAGAAAATGCTTTGGAGAAAATAAAAATAATAAAGTTTGATTTAATAGTTTTAGATATCATGATGCCAGGTAAAAGTGGACTTGAATTTTTAAAAGAAAATAAAAAAAAATTAGATACGCCAGTTATACTTCTGACAGCTAAAGGGGAAGCAAGTGAAAGGGTTGAAGGGTTAGAAATTGGTGCTGATGATTATTTGCCGAAACCATTTGAACCAAAAGAATTAATTTTAAGAATACAAAACATATTAAATAAAACTATTAAAACAGATCAGAAAAGAATTATAGAATTTGCAAATGTGAAAATTGATTTGAATAAACTTTTAATATTTAAAAGTGATAAAGAATTTAAGATTAATGCAACCGAAAAAACGATTTTAGAAAAAATGATTAATAACCCAGGCAAAACATTTTCTAGGGAAGATATTGGTCAAATAATTAATCTAGATAAAGAGAGATCAATAGATGTTATTATTACTCGGCTTAGAAAAAAAATTGAAATTGATCCAAAAAATCCAAAATTTTTACAGACAATAAGAGGTGCAGGATATGTTCTCTGGATTGAGTAATTACTTAAAAAAAATATTACCAAAAAGATTATTTTATAGAGCGCTTCTCATAGTTGCTATTCCTGTTTTGGTTTTGCAACTAGTAATTACAATTGTTTTTTTTGATAGCCTTTGGATCAAAACAAACAAAGGTATGACAAGAACCTTGGTAAATGAAATTAGTACATTTATTGAAGCCTATGGAAGTGAGCAAGAAAATAAACAAGAGTTGGTAGATCTTTTTTCAATATTTTTAGATTTAAATATTGAGTTCACCAATAACGAAAAATTACAAAATACAGATACTGAAAGATGGTTTAGTCCTATAGATAGAACTTTAAGAAGAGAACTAAAATCTAAATTTGGATTAGATGAATACTGGTTTGATACAACAAGTTATAAAGAATTAATTGATTTAAGAATTAAATACGAAGATGGTTATTTTAAATTTTTAGTGCCTAAAGATAGAGTTGCAAGTTCTTCAGCAAGAATATTTGCACTTTGGATCACAGTACCTGCAATTATAATGGTGATTATTTCTCTAATATTTTTAAAAAATCAAACTAGACCAATCACTAACCTAGCTCGTGCGGCTGAAAGGTTTGGAAAAGGAGAAAATATTGAAGAGTTCAAACCTTCTGGAGCCCTTGAAATAAGACAAGCAGGACATGAATTTGATAAAATGAGAAAGAGAATTGAAAGACACATAAATCAAAGAACAGAAATGTTATCTGGAATAAGTCATGATTTAAGAACACCCTTAACAAGGATGAAACTACAATTAGCTTTTATAAAAGATAAAGAAACTGTTAATAAATTGACTGAAGACATCAATGAAATGGAGAAAATGCTAAATGAATATTTGCAATTCACCAGCTCATCATATGTTGAAAAAGATGAAATGTTTAATCTGTCTGAATTAATTTCAGAAGTTATTGAAAAATATAATAATGAAAATATTTCACAAAACTTGACACCAAGAATTTACTTTAATGGCAGGAAAAATTTGATTATTAGATGTGTAAATAATTTAATTGATAATGCATTGAAATATGCAAATAAAGTTGAAATTAGCTTAAATAAAAAAAATACAAACTTATTCATTATTATTGATGATGATGGTCCCGGAATACCAAAAAATGAGTATGAGAATGTATTTAAACCTTTCTATAAAATAGATAAGGGTCGGGCAGAATCTAAATCAAGTGTTGGTCTTGGCTTATCAATTTCATCAGACATTATCAAATCTCATGGAGGAAATATAATGTTAGAAAAATCAAAAATGGATGGTTTAAGAGTTAAGATTTTCTTGCCTTTTTAACTTTTTTACTTTTTTTTTTCTTAAGTTTATTTATCATATTTTCAAGATTCTCTACACGTTTTGAGAGTACTTCAAACTCATCTTTGCTTGTGAGTTTCATTTTAAACACAAACTCATCTCTTTTAGATTTTAAAATATTAAATAATTCAGTCGTTAAGTCTTTTGAAGATACTAGTCCCTGCTCTATTAATTTAGCAAACTTATCAATTATAAATTTAGAATTTTTCATATTTAAGATATACAATATAAGTATTATTAAAAATGTTCATTAATAATTTTGACCCAGTAGCCTTAGAAATATTTTCTTTAGAAATCAGGTGGTATTCTTTAGCTTATATATTTGGAATTATATTAGGTTGGATTCTTGCTAAAAAATTATTTATCCAAGACATAGAAGTTAAAAATAAATTTGATGATTATTTAACTTATTTAATCATAGGTATAATTTTAGGGGGAAGACTTGGTTATATTTTTATTTATAATTTAAGTTTTTACATAAATAATCCATTAGATATATTTAAAATTTGGCAAGGAGGAATGTCCTTCCATGGTGGTTTAATCGGAGTTATTTTCGCATCTATATTTTTTGCTAAAAAAAATAATCAAAACCCATTCTTATATTTGGATATTGTCGCTTTAGTAGCTCCAGTGGGGTTATTTTTTGGACGAATAGCAAACTTTATAAATTCAGAGTTATATGGAACTATAACTAATGTACCCTGGGCAGTAACATTTGTTCAGATAGATAATCTTCCTAGGCATCCCTCGCAATTATATGAAGCACTATTAGAGGGTTTATTTTTATTTTTATTATTAATTTATTTTAAAAACAAATTTTCAAATAAACCTGGTGTAATTTCAGGATTATTTTTAATAATTTACTCAATCTTCAGATTTATTGTTGAATTTTATAGAGTACCAGACGAACAGCTAGGTTATATATTTTTAAACTTAACGATGGGGCAAGTAGTAAGTTTAATATTTACATTATCAGGGGTAATCTTATTTTATTTAAAATATGAAACTCGCTAAAACAAATAATTTACCATTAGATCAATTTATAAATTTTGCTCTTTACGATAAGGATAAAGGTTTTTATATGAAAAGAAATCCTTTTGGTGAAGATGGAGATTTTATTACTGCTCCCAATATCACAAGATTATTTTCAGAGATTATTGCAATTTGGACAATTACTTTTTGGAAAAGTTTAGGCTCTCCAAAAAAATTTAATTTGCTAGAACTGGGAGCTGGAAATGGCGAAATGATGAAAGTCATTGATGAGACACTTATAAATTTTCCCGAATGTTACAATGCCTGCAGTTTTGTAATTCATGAAAAAAGTGATTTTTTAACAAATGAACAAAAAAAAAATTTAAATTCTAAAAAATTTTCATGGTTAAAAGATATTGAAAAAATAAACTCTAACCCAACAATTTTTTTAGCTAATGAATTTTTTGATGCCATACCAATCAAACAATTTTTTAAAAAAAAAGATAGTTGGTTTGAAAGATACGTGTTTATGAATGATACAAAAAAAGCTGAATTTAAAGAAGAAAAAATAGATATAGAAAAAATTGAAAAATATCTAAATTTTGAAATATCAAAAAATCAGAACATAATAGAATATTCACCAGACACTTTTAAATATTTAAGAACAATTTGCGACCTAGTGCAAAAAAATGATGGAGGAATGTTAATAATTGATTATGGTTATGCAGACAGCAAAATGCATGAAACCCTTCAGGCGGTAAATAACCATAAATATTCTAACATTTTAGAAAATATTGGAGACTCTGATATTACTTATAATATAAACTTTCATTCTTTTGAGAAATTTATAAGTCAGTTTAAAGAAATTAATTCAATTTTTACAAATCAAAAAAAATTTTTAACAAGTATGGGTATTCTTCAAAGAGCAGAAATAATCAGCAAAAATATAGCATTTTCTAAAAAAGCAGATTTATTTTATAGGGTAAGACGTTTGATAGATGACAAGCAGATGGGTGAATTATTCAAAGTGATGCTTATAAAAAATAAGAAAAATAATTTTAGAACAGGTTTTCAAAATTGATAAAATCAAAAAAACTCTCAAAAATTAAAAATATTAAACATGGTTTTTTTAATAAAACTGGCGGTAAATCAAAAAAAATTTATAAAAGTTTAAACTGTGGTCCTGGTTCTAAAGACAATCCGTCAGATGTTAAAAAAAATTTAAAAATTGTTATAAAAAAAATAAAAAGCACCGCTAAAAGTATTTTTTTACTTCATCAAATACATAGTAATAAATTTGTTTATATTGATGAAAAAAACACATTTAAATCAAAACCAAAAGCAGACGCAGTAATTACAAATCAAAAAAACATGCCAATTGGCGTTTTAACTGCTGATTGTGTGCCAATTTTAATCTGTGATGAAAGAACAAAATTAGTTGCAGCAATTCATGCGGGGTGGAAAGGTGCATACAAAGATATAATTAGCAAAGTAATCCAATTTATGATCAAAAAAGGATCTAATCCTAAAAATATTACTGCAGCTATCGGGCCTGCTATCTCGGCTAAAAATTATGAAGTAAAAGCAGATTTTAAAAGAAAATTTATAAAAAAGGATAAAAAAAATAATAAATTTTTTAATATTAAGCACAAAAAGCTTTATTTTGATTTACCTAAATATGTAAAATCATGTCTTTTAAAGAATAAAATAAAAAATATTGAGTCTTTAAATATTGATACATTTGATATTAATAATAATTTTTTTAGCGCAAGAAGAGCGTTAAGGTTAAATCATGATGATTATGGTAGAAATATTTCAATAATTATGCTTTATTAGGCTTTTTTAATGAAATTATTATCCGGAAATAGCAACAAACCATTAAGCAAAAGTATTGCTAAATATCTAAAATCTAAATTAGTAAACTCTAGTATTAGAAATTTTTCTGATGGAGAAATCTATGTGGAAATAAATGAAAATATTAGAGGTAATAGTATTTTTTTAATTCAATCTGTTTCATCTCCTGCAAATGATAACCTAATGGAATTACTACTATGTATTGATGCACTTAAGAGATCGTCAGCAAAAAATATTACTGCTGTTATTCCGTACTTTGGTTATGCTAGACAAGATAGAAAGGTTGCACCAAGAACCTCAATTTCAGCAAAACTTGTCTCAAATCTAATTACTAAAGCAGGAGCAGATAGAGTTGTTACTGTTGATTTGCATGCAGGACAAATTCAAGGATTTTTTGATATTCCAGTAGATAACTTGTTCGCAACACCTATTTTTGCAAGACATATAAAAAAAAAGATAAAAAGTAAAAATCTAATTTGTGTTGCACCAGATGTTGGTGGTACTGAGAGAGCTAGAGCACTAGGAAAGATTTTAAATGTTGGACTAGCAATTGTAGATAAAAGAAGACCAAAGCCAGGTCAATCTCAAGTAATGAATATTATTGGAGATGTTAAAGGAAAAACTTGTATTCTTGTTGACGATATAATCGATTCAGGTGGTACAATTGTAAACGCAGCTAAGGCTCTTAAAGATCGAGGTGCCAAAGAAGTTTATGTTTACATTACTCACGGTGTACTTAGTGGAGAAGCTGTAAATAAAATTAAAAAATCAGTAATTAAAAATTTAGTAATAACTGATACAATTGATAACATGAACAGAGTTAAAGGTGCTAAAAACATTGAAGTTCTGTCAATTTCAGGGCTTATGGGAGAAGCAATTAAAAGAATATCTAATTCAACCTCAGTATCAGATTTATTCAAATAAATACCTTGAGTTATTAATTAACTTGAGCTAAAAACCCTTGTTTTTATGAATTCATTAGACGCCAATATCAGAAATACCAAAACTAAAGGTGAATTAAATTCATTAAGAGATAATGGTAATGTGCCTGCTATAATTTATGGTGGTGAGGCTCAAAACGAGAAAATTTCAATATCTACAAAGATACTCAAGTCACTAATTGAAAAAGAAAACTTTTTATCAAGCATCATAACTTTAAATGTTGATGGTAAACCTCAAAAAGTTCTACCAAGAGAAATAAAATATGACATTATTTCAGATGAACCAATTCATGTAGACTTTCTTAGAATAGTTTCAGGCATAAAAGTTAGAATTGAAGTTCCAGTAAAATTTTTAAATCATGAAAAATCTCCTGGTTTGAAAAGAGGTGGGGTTTTAAACATTGTAAGAAGAAAAGTTGAGCTAAAATGTCCAAGCGAAAAAATTCCTGAAAATCTTGTGATAGATCTTGATGGAGTTGATATTGGAGAGAGTTTTAAGATCTCTTCTATAAATCTTGACAGTGATGTTGCTCCTACAATTCAAGGAAGAGATTTCGTAATTGCGACTCTAGCAGCTCCAACTGTGATGAAAGAACCTGAAAAACCTGCAGAAGCTGAGGCGGCTGAGGGAGAAGGTGCTGAAGGAGCAGAAGCAGCAGTAGCTGAAGGTGGAGATAAGCCAGCAGCTGAAGGTGATAAAAAAGAAGGTGAAGATAAAAAACCTGCTGAAGAAAAAAAATAAGTTAATTAAAATTGAATTTTATCCTCCAATATTAATATTTTATGCTTCTACTTGTAGGATTAGGCAATCCAACCCCAGACAGTGAAAACAATAGACATAATATTGGTTTCAAAATCATAGATGCAATAAATAAAAAATTTGGACTTTCAAAACAAAAACCAAAATTCAAAGGACTTCTTACAACTGGTAATGTTGGAGAACAAAAAGTTTATGCAATTAAACCTTTAACATTTATGAATAATTCTGGAATTTGTATTAGAGAATTAATTGAATATTTCAAAATAGATGCTGGGGATGTTATCGTTTTTCATGATGATCTAGATGTAGAATTTGGAAAAATAAAAGCAAAATTTGGTGGCTCTGATGCAGGACATAACGGAATTGCATCAATAGATAAGTTTATTGGCAAAGATTATTCAAGAGTGCGAATAGGAATTGGTAAACCAAAAGATAAAATGGAAGTTAGTGATTTTGTTCTTCAAAATTTTGATGAAGATGAAATGCTTGGATTGGAAAAAGTTACCAATAACATCACAGATTCTATTTCAATACTTATCGACAAAAAATTAGATTTATTCTCTAGCACTGTAAATAATAAATAATGAGTTTTAAATGTGGAATTGTTGGTTTGCCTAATGTGGGTAAATCTACGCTCTTCAACGCACTTACAAACTCAAGCAAAGCCCAAGCTGCAAATTTTCCATTTTGCACTATAGATCCCAATGTGGGAGTAGTCCCCGTTCCAGATGAAAGATTGAACAAATTATCAGAAGTTTCAAAATCAAAAAAAACAATAAATACAACTATTTCATTTGTGGATATAGCTGGTCTTGTTAAAGGTGCATCTAAAGGTGAAGGATTAGGCAATAAATTTCTGTCCCACATAAGGGAAGTTGATGCAGTTATTCATATGATTAGATGCTTTGACTCAGACGATATTCAAAATGTTAATCCTGACGTTGACCCTATAAGAGATCTTGAGATCATTGAAACTGAGATGATGCTAGCTGACCTAGAATCTATACAAAAAAGACTTGAAAAAAATAATAAAAAAAATGTGGACGAAGACCAGCTTAAGATTTTAGAGATTGCATTAGACTGCATTAATAATGATAAAGATATATCAATATTAAATTCTCAATTTGATACAAAACAACTTAATCAAAGTGGTCTTTTATCAATAAAACCAAAGATCTTTGTTTGTAATGTAGATGAAAAAAGCGTACAGAATGGAAATAAATATACTAAAGACTTTATCGAAAAATTTGGAAAAGATAACACTCTGATTGTTTCTGCAGACATAGAAAATCAAATAAATGAATTAGCAGAAGATGAAAAAAAAAATTATATGGATATGATTGGTTTAAAAGATACAGGTTTAAGTATGTTAATTCAAAAGGGATATAAAATATTAGAACTTGATACATATTTTACCTCTGGACCTGAAGAAACAAGAGCGTGGACAATACAAAAAAATTGTACTGCACCTAAAGCTGCAGGAGAAATTCATACAGATTTTGAAAAAGGTTTCATTAGAGCTGAAACTATATCTTATAAAGATTTCGTTGCTAATGATGGATGGGTAAATTCTAAAGCTAATGGAAAAATGAGATTAGAGGGTAAAGACTATATTGTTAAAGATGGAGATGTATTAAACTTCAGATTCAACACGTGACCAGATTCTTTTCATACTAAAATAAACTAAAACAGTTAAAATAATTAAATAAACAATCGCTTTAAAGCCCATCTGATGTCGAGATTCTAAATGAGGTTCAGCTGACCACATTAAGAAGGTCGTTACATCTTTTGACATCTGTTCTACTGTTGCATTTGTTCCGTCACCATACTCTACTAATCCATCTGATAATGGAGCAGCCATTCTAATTTTATTACCATACATATATTTGTTGTAATAAACTCCGTCATCTAAAGATATGTTGCTAGGAGCTTCTTCATATCCTTGTAATAAAGAATATATGTAATCAACTCCACCACCTCGAGCTTTAACCAAAACAGACATGTCTGGAGGGTAAGCACCACCATTTGCCGCTTGGGCAGCTTTTACATTGTCATATGGCATTACAAATTTATCAGATAATTTACCTGGTCTTGTAAACATTTCACCATCTGAATTTGGACCATCAGTTACTTCAAATGAAGCTGCTATAGCTTTAGCTTGAGCTTCAGAGAATTCTGGCCCTCCTGGCTCTGCTAAATTTCTATAACTTAAATACTTCATCGAATGACATGAGGCACATACTTCAGTATAAACTTGATAACCTCTTTGAAGAGAAGCTCTATCAAATTTTCCAAATAGACCCTTAAAACTCCAGTCAGTTTTTAAATATTCTACTTTTTCAGCAGCAAAAGAATTTGAAGTAATAATTAAGATTATTATAGAAAATAATTTAAATAAATTTTTCACCTTATTCTATTTTACTTTCTTTATTTCTGGCGGCAGCTAGATTTGGTGAACCACCTAGAACAGGTTCGGTAATACTTAGAGGCACTGGTAACGTTTTTTCTTTAAAGCCTAGAACAGGAAGAATAACTAAAAAATGCAAAAAGTAATACGCTGTTGCAACTCGTGCTATCAATAAGTAAAGTCCCTCAGCTGGCATCGCACCCACATAACCAAGTATCAAAACATCAGCAACTAGTATCCAGTAAAATTGTTTATATAAAGGTCTGAATACTGCAGATCTTATTTTTGAGGTATCTAACCAAGGTAAAACCGCTAAGATTAATATTGCAGATAACATAGCTACAACTCCTAGCAATTTATCAGGAACTGATCTTAATATTGCATAAAAAGGTAAGAGATACCATTCAGGAACAATGTGTGCGGGTGTTACCATTGGGTTTGCCTCGATATAATTATCTGCGTGACCTAAAATATTTGGTGCGTAGAATACAAAGAAAGCAAACACAATCATGAACATTAATAAAGCAAAACCATCTTTGATTACGATGTAAGGATGGAAAGGTACAGTATCTTTAGAAGGTTTTTTTATATCTATTCCAACTGGATTGTTGTTACCAGGAACATGTAAAGCCCATATATGTAAAACAACTAATCCTAAAATTAAAAATGGAATAAGATAATGCAAAGTAAAAAATCTAGTTAAAGTTGGATTGTCTACTGAGTACCCACCCCATAACCAGGTAACAATACCCTCTCCAACTAATGGAATAGCACTAAATAAATTTGTGATTACAGTTGCTCCCCAAAAGCTCATTTGTCCCCAAGGCAATACATAGCCCATAAATGCAGCCGCCATCATTAGCAAGTAAATAATTATTCCAATTATCCAAATTATTTCTCTTGGTGCTTTGTAAGAACCATAAAATAATGACCTGAAAATATGAATGTAGACTGCTAAGAAAAACATAGATGCACCATTTGCATGAATGTATCTAATTAACCAACCATAATTGACATCACGCATGATGTGCTCAACACTCTCAAAAGCCATATCTGCGTGAGCAATGTAATGCATTGCAAGAGTTAATCCGGTAACAATTTGAGTGATTAAGCAAAAAGTTAAAATTCCACCAAATGTCCACCAATAATTTAAATTTTTAGGAGTCGGATAATCTGTTAAATGATTTGCAAGAGTTAATAGTGGCAATCGATCATTAAACCATTGTCCTACCTTCGATTTTGGTCTGTAATCGTGGTCACTCATTTTCTTTATCCAATTTTAATTGTGTTTGCATCAACGAATTCATATTTAGGTACTTCCATATTCCAAGGTGCTGGTCCTTTTCTAATTCTTCCAGAAGTATCATAATGAGATCCATGACATGGACAGAACCACCCATTATAATCACCTTTATCATTTAGAGGTACACATCCAAGGTGTGTACATACACCTAACATAACAAGCCACTCGGGATTTTTTGCTCTATCTTCATCTTTTTCAGGATGGATTAAATCCTCCATCTTCACAGATCTTGCCTCATCAATTTCTTTTTGAGTTCTTCTTCTTATAAAGACTGGTTTACCTCTCCATAAAACAGTCAATGTATTTCCAGGTGTTAATGAACTTACATCAACCTCTGTACTAGCTAATGCTTTAACAGAAGCATCTGGATTCATTTGATCTATCATTGGCCACACTACTGCAGCGGCACCAACAGCTCCTACTGCTGTGGTAGCTGTAAATAAAAAATCTCTTCTTTTTGTTTTTTTTTCAGACACTTTAAGTAGCTTTTATTATTATCTCTTTTTGATTTAAAATAGTTAATATACGAATTCATATAATATAAAATAATTATTTTACTACTGAAAGAATGACACAGAATTCAACAATTTTAGGACCCAAAATAGCTTTGTATGAGCCTGATATACCTCAGAATACTGCTGCAATCATTAGAACCTGTGCTTGTTTGGGTGCTAAACTAGAAATAATTGAACCATGTGGCTTTCTATTATCAGACAAACGCTTTAAAAGGGTGGTTATGGACTATATGGACTATAGTCAAATAGAGTTTTATCAAAGTTCGGAAAAATTTTTTGAGGCAAAGAAGAAACAAAGAATAGTATTGATGACAACTAAGGGTTCAATAAATTATACTAAATTTAAATTTAAGCCTGATGATACTATTTTGTTTGGAAGAGAAAGTGCTGGAGTACCCGAAGAGGTTCATAAAATAATTAAAAATCGTTTAAAAATACCAATGAATAACCAAGTAAGATCTCTTAATATTGCATCGTCAGTTGCCATTGTTTTGGCAGAAAGTTTGCGTCAAATAGAATTAATATAAAATGGATATTTCGATCAAAAAAGACCTAGCAAGTAACTGGTTTAAGCTATTACAAAATGCAATATGCGACGACATTTTAAAAATTGAAAAAAATAAAGTAGATTTTGAAACAACTTCTTGGAAAAGAAGCAATAAAAAAGATGAGGGTGGTGGTGAATATAGAATTCTTAAAAATGGAAAAATTTTTGAAAAAGTAGGAGTAAATTTTTCAAAAGTTTATGGAAAATTTCCTAAGCAATTTCAAAAGAATATACCGGGTGCAAGTAAAGATCCTAGATTTTGGGCATCAGGAATATCAATAGTAATGCACATGCAAAATCCCCATATTCCTGCAATGCATTTTAATACCAGATTTATTTGTACAACAAAGAATTGGTTTGGTGGAGGTATGGATGTAACCCCGGCAATAAAAGATGAAAAAGAGAAGAAAAACTTTCATAAAATATTAAAAGCAATGTGTGATAGACATAATAAAAATTATTATAAAAAATATAAAAAGTGGTGTGATGAATATTTTTATCTACCTCACAGAAAAGAAGCAAGAGGTATAGGTGGAATCTTTTTTGACTATAAAAATGATAATTTTGAAAATGACTTTAAGTTTGTAAGAGATGTTGGTGTTACATTTCAAATGCTATTTAATGAAATAATTGAAAAAAAAATAAAAAGAAAATGGACTTTAGAAGATAAAGAGTTTCAGTATATTAAAAGAGGTCGATACGCAGAATTTAATTTGCTCTATGATAGAGGAACAAAATTTGGGCTACAAACTGGTGGTAATGTTGAAGGAATTTTGATGTCATTACCTCCGATTGCAAAGTGGAAATAAAAAAATGGATAAAGAGCCAATAACATTAAACGGATTAAATAAACTAAAAGAAGAATTAGTTTTTTTAAAAGAAAAAAAAAGACCTGAGATAGTAGCTGCAATTGCTGAAGCGAGATCCCATGGAGACCTTAAAGAAAATGCTGAATATCATGCAGCTAAAGAGGAACAATCTCATAACGAGGGAAGAATTACAGAAATTAACGATATTATTGCAAGAGCAAATGTTATTGACGTCACAAAACTAAACAATGAAGGAAAAGTAATTTTTGGATCTACAGTTTATTTAGAAGATTTAGATACTGGTGAAAAAATTAATTATAAAATTGTTGGAAGAGATGAGGCAGATTTAAAACAAAAACTAATTTTCTTTCAATCACCAATTGGCAAAGGTTTGATTGGAAAAAATAAAAGTGATTTAGTTGAAATAAATACACCATCTGGTGTAAAACATTTTGAAATTAAAGACGTTAAATATATTTAACTTTTAACTATTTGTTGTACTTGCTTATCTGAAATTTGAAATCCGTTTTGAACCCAGGTTTCTTCAATTTTTTTTAATTTATTACCTAAAGTTTTACCCTCAGGAATTTGAAATTTAGACATTAGTAAATCAGCCCCTACTGGCAAAGTTGGAATTACTTTCTGTTTATAAGTATCTAATAATTTGATTAATTTTTTCTCTACTTTGTTTGAGGTAAAAATTTTAAAATTAATTATATCTATTACAGCTTGTCGCCCATTAAAATAAAAAAATTTATTCAAATTTTTCTCTGTAAAGTTGTTTAGAGTTAATTTTTTTCTATAAAAAAGATCTATCAATTTTAGTCTTTTCTTATCTTTATTAGATATTTTAAATTTATAAAGAAAATAATCAGCATTATCAGTCTCATCAATTACTAAAAGCGCAATTAAGAATATAAAGTCAATTTTTAAAAAATTCTCTGCAGCATAAGAATTTTGTTTTTTAAAATTTTTAATATTCTTTAATTGAGGGAAAATTATTTCTATGAGTTCTAAACTTTCTTTATCTTTAAAGAGTTTTAAAAATCCATTTGAACTCGTTATTTTTTTTAGTTCATCGATTAATCTTTCAGGTGATATATTTGAAATTCCATCAATATTTTTTTTTATATTTTTTATTATTTCTGACTGATGCTTATGATTTGAGTAATTTAAATGAAATCTTAAATACCTTAAAATACGTAAATAATCCTCTTGGATTCTTTTTTCCGCATTACCAATAAAATTAATATAACCCTCCTCCAAATCTTTTTTACCATTAAATGGATCAAATAAATTACCATCACCATCTGCATAAATTGAATTGATAGTAAAATCCCGTCTAGAGGCATCTTCCTTCCAATCTAAAGAGAATTCTACTTCAGCATGCCTTCCATCAGTTGTGACGTCTTTCCTTAAAGAAGTAATTTCATATTTATATTCATCAATTGTTGCAGTTATAGTTCCGTGCTCAATTCCTGTTTCGTAATAACTTATTTGTTTGTTTTTAAGAGCCTCACAAACTTCCGGGGGACTTAAATTTGTTGCTAGGTCAATATCATCAACGTTTTCTTTTTTTATCACTTTTCTTACACACCCACCCACATATCTGATTTCACTTTTCTCTGAAAAATTATTAATTGCTTCAAAAATTTTATTTACTGGCGTTGTTAAAGTAATTTGTTTTAAATTTTGACTGATATAATCAAGGTTTTTTGATCGGGAAAAAAATTTATCTAAAAAATTTTTCATAAATGGCTGGGGCGCTAGGATTCGAACCTAGGATGCAGGTACCAAAAACCCGTGCCTTACCGCTTGGCTACGCCCCAATACTAGCTTCCTATAACATAAAAATATAAAATTCATATAGTTTTTGCTGTAACACACCAATAATTTTTATATTTTCTTTTAAATTTAGCTTTAGCCAATTTACAACTCTTTAATGAATTATAATAGGCAACAATTGTTGATCCTGAACCAGTCATTCTTACAAATAATGGATTATTTATACTTTCTAAGAACAACTTTATTTTTTTAAGTTTTGGATATTTTTTAAGTGCTATTGTTTCAAGGGCATTTTGTTGATCAATCAAATATTTTACTCCAAACATGTTTTTTTTAGGTTTATTATATTTTGATTTTGTATACTTTCGAACAGCTGAGTATATTTTTTTAGTTGAGCAGCCAAAATCAGGCTTTACTAAAGTAGAGTAATATTTTGGAGTATTATAAATCTTTT
>CACDQA010000011.1 GCA_902554745.1 uncultured Pelagibacteraceae bacterium | reverse complement strand
ATAATTAAGTCAATTTCATTGATAATTTCATTATTCTTAATTACAAGTTGCTCAAATAATAGCGCTATGAAACCAGAAGACTTTAAAAACAAAGAACCAAGATTAATTATTGAGGAATACTTATCTGGAAATGTTAAGGCTTGGGGCGTTCTACAAAATAGATCAGGAAAAGTTACAAGACAATTTTCTGCAGATTTAAATGGAACCTGGGATGGAAAGCAATTAATTCTTAAAGAAAAATTTAATTGGGACGACGGTGAAGTTCAAGACCGTGAATGGACAATAAATAAAATTGATGAGCATAATTATGAAGGAACAGCAGGAGATGTTGTAGGTAAAGCAATAGGATATTCTTACGGACCAGCCTTTAAATTTGAATATGTTTTATTAGTTCCAGTTAAAGGCAAAGAATTAAAAATAACTTTCGATGATTGGATTTTTAAACAAGATGATAGAGTTGCAATTAATAGAGCAACAATGACTAAATTTGGTTTTAAAGTAGCTGAATTGACAGTTGTATTTGTAAAAGATTAACTATTTTTTTTGATATTTAGTTAGTTTTCCAACTAAACCAAAATAAATTTTACTCGGTAAAAAACTCAATAGTTTTAATGTAATTGTAAGTGATTTTGGAAAATGTATTTCAAATATATTTTTGTTAACTAAACCTTCATAAATTTGATCTGCAGCATACTCAGGAGTTTTTAAAAAAGGCATTTTAAAATCATTTTTATCTGTCATTGGTGTTTTAATAAATCCAGGAGATACTAAACAAACACGTACGTTGTATCTTTTAAAATCAAAGTACAAACTTTCAGCTAAGTTATTTAATGCAGATTTAGATGGTCCATAGCCAGTTGAATTAGGTAACCCCCTATATCCTGCAATTGACGAAACAATAGTAATTATACCGTTTTTTTTATTCCTAAAGTATTGTTCAACTGCTTTGATACTATTCACAGTTCCAAAAAAATTTACTTTAAAGACATCTTCCATTTGTTTGACATCTATATCTTTTTCTCTTTTTGGATCCCATGTTCCAGTTGAAAAAAAACAAATATCTATATTTTCATATTTGTTTTTAATTTCATTAAATACTTCTTTGCATTTTTCCTTATCTGTTACATCTAAAGGGAAACCTGAAATATTTTCATAAGAATTTGAAAGTTCATTTAGTAATTCAGCTCTTCTTGCAGATATAGCAACGTTCCATCCCTTACTTGCAAACTTAATTGCTAAAGCTTTTCCAATACCAGTACTGCCACCTGTAATCCAAATAGTTTTTTTAGTCATTTTTTGTTATGTATATATCTAACATGTTTAAAAATAAATTTTTAACATTTATATTGTTTCTTGCTATTACATTCTCTGCTTCATTGATTGGCGGTTTAGCCACTGTTACTTTTAAAGAACCATGGTACTCATTACTAAATAAACCATCATTTAATCCACCGGATTGGATATTCGGACCTGTTTGGACCACCTTGTATATATTGATGACAGTTGCAATATGGCTTTATTGGCATATGAAAAATAGAGAGACGAATACTGTTTATATTTATTTTATTCATTTAGTATTCAATACAACTTGGAGTGTAGTTTTTTTTGTTTTTCACAATATGGTTTTGGCTCTTTTAGTATTAATCATACTAATAGCATTGATAATTAATCTTATTTTGAGGTTTAAACGCGTCAAGATGTTGAGTGCCTACTTAATGATTCCATATTTACTTTGGTGTAGCTTTGCACTAATTCTGAATACAAGCTTAATTATGTTAAATTAGATATGGATGATGTTGTAGTAGTTGGTGGTGGAATAATAGGAGCGGCAACCGCTTATTTTTTATCCAAAGAAGGCAGAAAAGTAAAAGTTATTGAAAGAGATCCTACTTATAAAACAGCTTCATTCCCATTATCTCTAGGTGGTTTTAGAAGACAATTTTTTCAAAAAGAAAATATTTTATTAGGAAAATTTGCAAGAGAATTTATTTTTCAAATACCAGAATTATTAAAAACAGAAAAAAATCCTAACCCAACAGCTAGTATGGTAACCAATGGATATCTTTTAATGTTTGGCCCTGAACATGCTGAAGAACAATATAGAGCATTAGAAAATCATAAAGAATGTGATGCAGGAACGAAAAATATTAAAGGATCAGAATTATCAAAAGTATTCCCTTATGTTAATAGTGAAGGGATAGAGACAGCAACTTATACGGATAATCAAAGTGAAGGATGGATTGATCCATTCATGTTTCACAGCGCTCTTAAAAGTAAAGCAATAGAGCTTGGGGCAGAATTTATTAAAGGTGAAGTAAAAAGTATTTCTGAAATAAATGCTAAAACAATTGTTTCTGCAGCTGGTTGCTGGACAAAAGAATTGCTAGAAGATATTCCTGTTGTTCCTCAAAAGCATACCGTGTTTAGAGTTAAATGCCCAACATATATTAAAGAGATGCCACTAAGTGGAGACTTAACAACGGGTGTTTATTGGAGACCAGAGGGTGGGGAATATTTAGCAGGATCACCTATTTCTGTATTTGATGCAGATGATTTGGAACCAGCTTGGAATGATTTTGAGGAATTAGTTTGGCCAGCTCTTGCTAAGAGAATACCTGCCTTTGAAGAATTAAAGTTAACTGGTGGATGGGCAGGTTATTATGATTGTAACAGATTAGATAATAATGCAGTTGTTGGTAAGCATCCAAAATATGACAATGTTTACATGGCTTCTGGATTTACAGGTCGGGGATTAATGCAGGCACCAGGTATTGGAAGAGCTTTAACTGAATTAATCACAACAGGATCATACCAAACAATTGATATAAGTGATTTTGCAGTTGAAAGAGTTTTGGGTAAAACCGCTAGGCCAGAGCCCTACGTTCTATAAATTAAGTTCCACAAAAAGTTTGATATTTTTCGTTGCTTGATGGAGCAGGTGCTTGATATTCTTCAATATTATTCTGATTGCCATAAGGATTTTTTAAAATAGCTAATAACTTTTTCATTTTATCTAAACTTCCTTTGTCAGCTTCAGCTAAAGCTTCTTCTACTTTATGATTTCTAGGAATTACAATTGGATTATTTGATTTCATAAGTTTGCTTTGTTTTTCCTTAGTTGAATTATTTAACTCAGATCTTTTTTTCCATTCATTTTTCCAATCGATAAAATCATTATTTTTATAAATTTCATCAGAATTGATATCCATTAGATTACAAAAGGTATTTGTGTAGTCTGCTTTATTTTTTTCCATCCAATTAAACAAATCATTAATTAATTTTTTATCATTTTTATCCTCACCAAATAGACCTAGTTTATCTCTCATCATATTTAACCATTTATCTTCATAAATATTTTGGAAATTATCTATTAAATCTGTTGCTAATTTAATTGCAGTATCTTCATTTTTGTCGATTAGAGGGATTAAACATTCTGCAAATCTTGCTAAATTCCACTTTGTAATTGGTGGTTGATTAGAAAAAGCATATCTCCCAAATTTATCGATTGAGCTAAATACAGTTTTTGGATCATAATTATCCATAAATGCGCAAGGACCATAATCTATTGTTTCACCTGAAATTGCCATGTTATCAGTATTCATAACCCCATGAATAAATCCAACTCTCATCCAATTGATTACTAGCTGGCATTGCTTTTCCATTACAAGATTTAATAAGTCTAATGCTTTTGAATTTGATGTTTTGATTTCTGGATAATGTCTATTTACTGTGTAATCGACTAAAGTATTTAAATTTTCAATGTTTTGAGTTGCAGCTATGTATTGAAATGTTCCAACCCGAAGATGACTTGATGCAACTCTTGTTAATATAGCGCCCTGTAAAAGATTTTCTCTTACAACTTTCTCTCCTGTTTTGACTACAGCAAGGCTTCTAGTAGTTGGAATATTTAATGAATGTATCGCTTCACTGATAATATATTCTCTAAGCATAGGTCCTAATGCTGCTCTTCCATCACCACCTCTAGAAAAAGAAGTTCTTCCTGAACCTTTAAACTGAATGTCAAAACGATTATCATTGTTAACTAAATGCTCACCCAATAAAACTGCTCTACCATCTCCCAACATAGTAAAGTGTCCAAATTGATGACCTGCATATGCTTGCGCAATGGTATTGGTTTCTTCTGGTATGAAGTTTCCAGAAAATATTTCTGCTAATTTTTTTTTATCTGTTTTTGTAAAATCTAAATTTAAAGTAGAAGCTAGTTCCTCATTTAAAATTACTAATTCAGGATCATGAACAGGAGTTGGTTTAATATTTTCTTTAAAAGTATTTGATAACTTTGAATATGTATTATCAAAATGCCAACCAATGGTCATTTTAATTAACTAACTTCAGCTTGATTTTCTTTTGGTTTAACTTCTGTTTTAAATTGATTAGAGATTTTTTGTACTTCAACAGAAGATACTTTATATTCAGCACACATTGTTTCTTCATCTTTACCATGACCTGTAACCATATTGACCATATGTTCTGGGAAATGGAACGTAGTAAACACAATTCCTTCTTTAACTTTGTCTGTAACCTCAACTTTAAGCGCAACCTCACCTCTACCTGAATAAAGTCTTCCGATATCACCAGTATTTAGATCTCTATGAGCTGCATCTTTAGGATGAATTAATAAAACATCTTCATCAACAATATTTATATTTTTTGTTCTTCTTGTCATTGTTGCTGCGTTGTAATGTTGTAAAACCCTACTTGTTGTTAAAATCAAAGGATAGTCTTTTTGATTAGCTTCTATTTCTGATGATTCTTTCCAATCAAAGTTTTTAAGTCTACCTTTGCCCAATTTAAATGTTTCTGTATGTAAAATTTTTGTATCAGTCCCATCTTCTTGAACTGGCCATTGTAATCCAAATTTTCCAAGTCTCTCTCTAGTAACTCCCTTAAAGAAAGGGACGATGTCAGCAATTTCTGCTAGAACTTGATCTGCATCATAAGTTGGCTGATCGAAGCCTAATTTCTGCATCATCTCAGTTACAATTAATCCATCAGGTTTAGTGCCTGGTAGAGGAGGTACAGCTCTGTTCACTCTTTGAATTCTTCGCTCAGTATTTGTAAAAGTTCCATCTTTTTCTAAGAAAGTTGTACCTGGCAGAACAACAGTTGCTAATTTTGCTGTTTCACTCATAAATATTTCTTGAACAACTAAAAGTTCTAAAGAATTCATAGCTTCAATTACATGAGCACTATTAGGATCTGTTTGAACAATATCTTCTCCAATGATCCATAAACCTTTTAATTCCTTGTTTATTGCAGCTTCAAACATCTGAGGAATTTTTAATCCTGGCTTAGTTGGGTGAGTTACTCCATATTTTTCAGTATAGAATTCTTGATGCTTTTCATCAGCTACAGGAAAATAACCAGCACCTTGGTGAGGCTGACATCCCATATCTGCTGCACCTTGAACATTGTTTTGACCTCTTAAAGGATTAACCCCAACACCTTTTCTTCCAATATTTCCAGTAATCATTGCTAGATCTGCAATTAACATCACAGTTTTAGATCCTTGTTCGTGTTCAGTAACTCCTAAACCATGGAACTCCATTGAATTTCTTGCAGTAGCATATGCTATTGCTGCTTCTTTAACTAATTGTTTATCTACACCAGCTACTTTTGCTAAATGATCAACATCTTGTCTTTCAATTTCTTTTAAGAAATTATCAAAACCTTCAGTTCTATCTCTAACAAAATCTGCATTATAAAGTTTTGATTTAATAATAAAGTGCAACATCATATTTAGAACTGCAACGTTAGTTCCTGGTCTTAGTTTAATATGATAATCAGCAAGTTTCGCTAGTTCAGTTGTAACTGGATCAAGAACAATTAATTTTTTACCTTTCATGACTTGTTGTTTTATTTTTGCACCTGTTACAGGATGAGCATTAGTAGGATTAGCTCCAATTACCAAAAATAAATCTGCATGATAAATATCTTCTGTAGAGTTAGTTGCTGCACCAGTACCAAAAGTTTGTTGCATTCCCCAAGCTGTTGGTGAATGACAAATTCTTGCACAACAATCTACACTGTTAGTTCCTACAGCCGCTCTAATCATTTTTTGAAAAACATAATTTTCTTCATTTGTACATCTTGCTGAAGAAATTCCAGCAAAGGCATCTGGACCATTATCTTTTGTAATTCTGTTCATTTCTTTTTTAATAAAATCATAAGCTTCATCCCACGAAGCTTCTTCAAACTTTCCATTTCTTTTAATTAAAGGTGTTTTTAATCTGTCTGGATGGTCATAAAAACTAAATGCATATCTTCCTTTAATACATGTATGACCAGCGTTTACCTCTGTTTGCTTTGGAGTATCTATTGCAACAACTTTATCATCTTTTATTGATGCTTCTAAATTACATCCAACACCACAGTATGAACAAGTTGTTCTAACTTTTTTATCTACAGCTGCAGATTTAGATTGGAAAACATCTGAAATTGCATCCGTTGGACATGTATGTGCACATGCTCCACAAGATACACATGAACTATCTCCAAACATCATATCATTATCAGTTGTTATTCTAGATTCAAAACCTCTTCCGATCATCGTTAGTACAAATGATCCTTGAATTTCATCACAAGCTCTGACACATCTTCCACAATTAATACAATTATCTAAATTCATTCTCATGTAATCGTGAGAAGTATCTCTTGGTATACCTTTATGCTGTTTAGGACTGTTGTATCTGTGATCAGCAACTCCTAAATCGTTTGCTACTGTTTGTAATTCACAATTATTATTTACCTCACAAGTATCACATTCCATTGGATGGTCAGTTAAAACTAACTCAACAATATTTTTTCTTAGACTTGTTAAAGCTTCATTTGAAGTAAAGATATGTTGGTTTTCAGCAACTGGAGTATGACAAGATGCAACAACTCTTGTAGGACCATCTTTTTCTAAAGCAACTTCTACAGAGCAAACTCTGCAAGCACCATAAGGAGCTAGGTTTGGATCATCGCATAAAGTAGGTACTTTTTTTTCACCTACATAGCTTTTTACAAATTTTAAAATAGATGTGTGTTTAGGACCAATTTCGTATGGTTTTCCATCAATATAGGCAATTTTTCTTTTTTCTGAGCTCATTAATTATCTTTCACCATATCATTTTTCATTTCATCACCAAAGTATTTTAGAATGTTCTGAATGGGAGTTGGGATTGCTCCACAAAGAGCACATAGGCATCCTTTTTGCATGGTAACTAACAATTCTTCTAGTAATTTTAAAGGAATTTTAGCTGTTTTCTTCTTAGCTTGGTCAAACATCTCCTTACCTCTGTAAGATCCAAGTCTTCCTGGGAAACATTTCCCGCACGATTCTTCTGCTGAGAATTCAAACAAGTGATGAATATATTCAGCCATTGGAAAATCTTTTGGAATACTAACTACACTTGCATGACCTAACATAAAACCTTTTGCTGTGAACTCTTGAAAATCTAAATTTAAATTTTCTATTTCACTTAAAGGAACAACACCACCTAATGGACCTCCTATTTGAAAAGCTTTAACAGGCTCTTTATATCCACCACCAATTTCATTAAATATTTTTTTCATTGGTGTACCCATATCAATTTCATAAACACCTGGGTTGTTAAAGAAACTATCTAAACAAACTAATTTTGTTCCAGCTGATTTTTTATTTCCAACCGAAGAAAATTTTTCTGATCCATTTAATAAAATTCCAGTTGCAGCAGCCAATGTTTCAACATTATTAACCACAGTTGGTTTTTTATATAAACCTTCCGTTACAGGAAACGGAGGTCTTACATCAACTTCTGCTCTTCTTCCTTCAATAGATGCAATCAATGCAGTTTCTTCTCCACAAATATAAGCACCTTGTCCGATACAAATTCCAAGATCAAAAGAAAAATCGGTTCCTAAAATATTTTCACCTAGTAAATTTAATTTTTTAAGTTCATTGATGCATCCATTAATTGCTTCAATAGATTTAGGATATTCACCTCTAATGTATAAAACTCCCTCATTGCTTCCTATCACATAACCACAAATTACCATTCCAAAAATAACTTTTAAAGGTTGGTCCTCTAATAAGTATCTGTCTGAGAAAGCTCCAGAGTCACCCTCATCTGCATTACAGATAACATATTTTTTATCTCCTTTTGCTTTGCTACAGAAATCCCATTTCATTCCTGTTGGAAAACCTGCACCACCTCTTCCTGTTAAATTTGAATCTAATAATGATTTTATTATTTCTTTTTTATCTATTTTTATAAATTTACTTAATTGCTCTTTGAATTGATCCGTTGATGATAATTTGTCATCCATTAAAAAACTTGTTGTAGCAAAACTTTTTGAGAAAAATTTTTCTTGCTTAATTTCCTCACCTTTAATTATTTGGTCAATTTTTTCTATATCTTTACCAGCATAATTTTCTCCATCATAATGGAAAGCATGGTTTTCATAACAATGACCTAAGCAGAACATTTCTCCAACTTTGTCATCACCTAGTTTTTCTTTTAATTTATCTTTTAATTTGTCTTGAGTACCTGCGCACATGCATGCACTACCGTTACAAACGAACGCTTTTTTTTCTCTATGAGAAGGTCTTAAAAATTCATAAAAGGATTCTGCACCATGAAGAGTTGAAACACCTAGGTTATGTTTTTTGGCAATTTCTTTAATATCTTGTGGATTATCGCTTAAGGTATTTTCTGAGATTTGCTTAAATAGGTTGTCTTTTAAGCCTATTCTGCCTGATAAATTACTTATATTTTTTGACACAAATACCCTTTTATTAATTTAGCCCACAATAACTTTTTTGTTATTTGTGTAAATATTAAAACTGTCCCTCTTTACGAAACCAACAAGGGTAATGTCAAATTTATTCGCTAAATCGATAGCAAGACTAGTTGGCGCACCAACTCCTATCATTATACCTATATCCGTCATCAAAACCTTTTGAACCAATTCAAAATTTAGTCTGCCTGAGCATGTTATAAATTGGGTTTTCGGATCAATTTGATTGTTCTTTAATGCACAACCAATAAGTTTATCTAGAGCATTATGTCTTCCTACATCCTCTCTGACAGCAACCAACTCTCCATTACTATTAAAAAGACCACTTGCATGAATTCCACCTGTTTTACTGAATTCTGATTGACCTTCTCTCAATGTATCTGGTGATTTAACAATTACCTCTTTTTTGATTTTGGGTTCTGATGAATGTGTTTTGTTTTTTTTAATTATTTCTAGAGCATCAAGTGAAGATTTTCCACATACACCACACGATGAATTAGTTAAAAAATCTCTTTTTATTTTTGCAATATTTATATTTTTAGAATTATTTAAAGTTGCTAATATTTTATTTTGAATATTGTATTGACCAACTTTATCTCCATAACTTTCTATTGAGTCAATATCACCAATATTTGTTATAATTTGTTCATTATATAAAAATCCTCTTACAAGATCCTCATCATCACCTGGAGTTCTCATTGTTATAGATAAACTTTGATTTATCCATTTATCAGTTTCTTTATACTTTAATGAAATCTCCAATGGTTCTTCAATTGAAATTAAATCATCTATATTTTCAAACTTGTTAGATGAATATTTTAAAACTTTGTATTTGGAATTCATAAAATTATTTTAATGGATAGTTTTTTTTTAATAAATATTTGTTAATTATGATTGCTATTAACAATATAATTATACTACCAAAAATTATTGGATTAATTAAATAATCATAAGAGGCACTCCCAATAATAACTATAATTGGGTTCCCACCAGCAGGTGGATGGACAAAATTAAATAAAATCATTAAAAAAACTCCGGCTCCAACAGCAATTGCAATATTGATATAAATAGGTAGCGGAATATAGTTTACAAAAATTACTCCTACTAGTGCTGTTACCAAATGTCCAAAAAAAACATTCTTTGGTTGTGCAAATGGGCTTTCAGGAAAACCAAATAGTAAAACCATTGAGGAACCGAATGAAGCTGCAATAAAATATCCTAGTGTACTTTTATAAGTAAGGACTGTTAGCACACCAATTGTGAATGCAGAAAAAAAACCTGCAATTAATGCTTTTTGCAATAATGGCTTTGTAATTTTGATCATTTATATTTTTAATGCTTTCGCAATAGTTCTTAAAGGTAAAAGCAAACACTCTTTCCTTGAAAGATTTTTTTTATCTAAAATTTCTTTAAAGTCTTTCCAATGTTTTTCCATACTTACTTTTGCGTCCTCAAAAAGTTGCTCACCAACTTTTATAAATTTTTTAACATCATCAACTTTTTTTTCCTTAATTTTTCTGGATAATAGACTGACTGATGCCTGACAATAAACACACGATTTACACTGATAACCCATATCTTTTACAACATCTTCTTTGACAATTAAGCTTATTTCCATCTCATCACCACATAATGGATTTTTGTGTTTTGACTTATGAGTATAGTTTTCAACAACCTTATTATTTTCAGTATGGGCTGCTATTTCTAAAATTCTTAAATCCATTTAATTTCTTTAATTCAACTTTGAATGTTTTATATTTTATAGATGGATCATAACAATATTTTAGGCACTGTGCTAGCAGGCGGTAAGTCACAAAGGTTTGGAGAAGATAAATCCCAAGTAAAGTTAGCTGGTAAATTATTAATTGACCACATGTTGACTGAAATTATTGATGAATTCAAGGAGCTTTTAATTGTATCAAATAATAAAATTAATTTTCATAAATCAGAAAAAATTTCAATAATCGAAGATTTTGAAAAAGGTCTTGGTCCGTTAGGAGGAGTTTTTTCAGCAATGAAATGGATAAAAGAAAATCAAAAAGACTACAAATGGATAGCAACTTTCCCTGTTGATACACCTTTTTTTAATAGACAAATATTAAAAGATTTTATTCAAAATATTAATTTCAATGAAAGCGATTTATTTTTCATTAAGTCAAATAACACACGACACAATATATTTGGCTTATGGTCGATTAATTTATTAGATAAGTTAGAGAAGGATCTAAAAAATGGAGAAAGAAAAGTAGAGTTGTGGGCTAATAATACTGGGGTAAAAATAATTAATATGGAGTTTTCAAATAATGATCCTTTCTTTAATATAAATACAAAAGAAGATTTAAAAAAAGCTGAAGAAATATTCAAAAATGATTAGTTACGAAAAATCAAAGACAATTTTAAAAAAAGCCAAAATTAAAATTAAAGATGAGACCATAAAGAGTGTAAATTCTCTAAATAGAGTAGTTTCTACCAATATTTATTCTAATATAAATTATCCAACAGGGAACAATGCTGCATTTGATGGGTACGTAATTAATTCAAAAGATACTAATGGATTAAAAAAAAAATTACCAAAAAAATTTAAAATTATTGGTTCAATTGCGGCAGGAATGAAACCATTTAATAAAAAGATAAAAAAATTTGATACTGCCGAAATAATGACTGGAGGAATTATACCAAAGGGTTTTGATACAATTATTCCTATAGAACAAATAATTTTTGCGCCTAATAAAAAATATATATTAATTGACCAAAAAATAAAAAAATTTAATCACGTTAGGTTTGCAGGTTCAGATTATAAAAAGGGGGAGGTTATAATAAAAAAAAATACAATTGTTCAACCAAACCATATTTTAGCTTTTAAAAGTTTAGGTATTAAAAAAATTGCAGTAAAAAAAAGAATTAATATATTATTTTTTTCAACAGGAAACGAAATATCAGACAAAGATAATATTCCAAATTGGATGGTAAGAAATTCCAACACACACTATATAAAAAACTTAAATCAAAATTTTTTATTTAATTTTAAAAGTGGAAGCATATTAAGAGATAATCATCAAAATATTTTTAAACAAAAAATAAATAAATTAATTAAATCTAAAGATGATATTATTATTACGTCAGGTGCTGTGTCTGCAGGTAAGTTTGATTTTATACCTGATGTTGTTAAAAAATTTAAGTTATCAAGCTACTTTAAAAGTGCTGCAATAAGGCCTGGAAAACCAATAATGTTTGCAAAAATCGAAGGAAAAGAAAAGGCAATATTCGGACTCCCTGGAAATCCAATTTCTTCAGCTGCATGTTTTAGATTTTTTGTAATTCCATATATTTTAAATGCTTTAGGATTATCAGAAGAAAAATCAATTAAAGCTATTTTGACGAATGGATTTGATAAAAAAAAGAATTTCACAAGATTTGTAAAGAGCCAATTAAGCACAACTAAAAATGGAAAACTAAATGTTGAAATTTTAAAAGGTCAAGAGTCTTTTAGAATTAAATCATTTGTAAAATCAAATATTTGGGTTTTGTTACCAGCAGGTAAATCAAAATTTAAAAAAGGAGATGTCGTTGATTGTTTTTTCCCCAACCTTTCAAATCAAAATTTAGTTTAGAAACGTATTTTTGTTGTAGAAAATTCTATTTACAATTAGATTTCTCATTATGTTAGAGTTAAGAAATCCAAGAATAGCCATTCCTGTTGTACTTTTTGCCGGTCTATTATGGTCGTTTGGCCCATTAGTAGTTCGATACATGGATAATCCTCAATTTGTACCTTGGCAGTACATTTTTGGCAGAGGTTTAACAATTTTCATTTTATTAAATCTTTATTTATTTTTCGAAGAAGGAAAAAATTTTTACAAAAACTATTATAAAATAGGTTTATCTGGAGTAATTGGTGGATCTGGATTGGGGATCGCCATGATTACATTTATTTATTCAATTACAAATACAAGCGCTGCAGTTACTTTGCTTTGTTTAGCAGCAATGCCTTTTTTTACAGCATTATTGGCATTTTTATTTTTAAGAGAAAAAATTTCTCTTAATGTCTGGATATCAATAATAATTGCAACAGTTGGTATAATTATTATGGCACTTGGAAACACTGGTGAAAAATCATTAATTGGTTTTGTGTTTGGTTTAACTTCCTCAATTGGTTTCTCAGTTTTTTCTGTAACTCTAAGATGGAGAAAAGAAACACCAAAATTTACAACAGTAGCCTTTGCAGGTTTCTTTTGTTTTGTATTTGCAATAATTATGATTTTATCAAAAGACTTAGTTTTCTTTTCATCTAGCTATAACGGAGCTTTATTTTCTTTGCATGGTACACTAGTTTGTTTTGGTTTAATTTTATATTCAATTGGATCTAAAGCGATACCAGCAGCAGAATTAACTTTATTATCTTTAACTGAAGTTGTAGGTGGAATTTTTTGGGTTTGGTTGCCATTATTTGGCATTAATGAAGTACCATCCACAAATACAATAATCGGTGGTTTTTTTCTTTTTGTATCTATATTTTATTACAGTTTAATAATGAGATGGAACAAAAGATATATAGCATTAAATTAATATGGAACGACCAGATTTTTTTGAACTTAAAAATGGTGAAAAAGTAAAATTACCTTTCACAGATAAAGAATATAATGATCGAGTAAGCAAACTTAGATCAGTGATGGATCAAAATGGTCTTGATATGGTTATCTTAACATCTATGCATAACGTTGCATATTACACAGGTTTTATTTATTGCTCTTTTGGAAGACCATACGGATGTGTGATCACTCAAAATAAAATCTCAACAATTTCAGCTAATATTGATGCAAGCCAACCATGGCGTAGATCTCATTGTGATAACGTTATTTACACTGATTGGAAAAGGGATAATTTTTTAAGAGCCATTGTTTCAATTATTGGAAGAGATGAACCTCCAAAAAATATTGGAATAGAAAATGATCATGTCACGTTAGATATACGAGAAAAAATAGGATCTATTTTTACTTTCTCTGTGTTTAGTGATGTTTCAAAAGATCTAATGAAACTTAGAATGATTAAATCGAACGAAGAAATTGAGATCATTAGAAATGGTGCAAGAATTGCAGACATTGGTGGTGAAGAAATAGTTAAAAATATTAGAGAAGATAATACAGAGATTGAAGTAGCAATAGCAGCAAGAGATAGAATGGAAAGAGAGATTGTTAAAAGTTATCCAGGTGCAGAGTATATGGATACTTGGGTATGGTTTCAATCGGGTATCAATACAGATGGAGCTCACAATCCAAAGACTAATAGGAAATTAGTTAAAGGAGATATTTTATCTTTAAATACTTTTCCAATGATCTCAGGATACTACACTGCACTAGAGCGAACTTTATTTTTAGATCATGCTGATGATGCTTCACTTAAAGCTTGGGAAGCAAATGTTAAAGTGCACAAGCGTGGATTAGAATTAATCAAACCAGGTGTTAAATGTTCTGATATCTGTCATGAACTAAATGAATTATTTGCTGAATTTGGTTATCTTCAGTATCGAACTTTTGGTTACGGACATTCATTTGGTATGCTTTCACACTTTTATGGAAGAGAAGCTGGTTTAGAATTAAGAGAAGATATTGATACTGTTCTTGAAGAAAATATGGTCGTGTCGATGGAGCCAATGATCATGATCCCAGAAGGTAATCCTGGCGCAGGTGGATATAGAGAACACGATATTTTGGTGATTGGTAAAGATGGAGCAGAAAATATTACAAAATTTCCTTTCGGCCCTGAGCATAATATTATAAAAAACTAATCTTTATGAGCGAGAACAAAACTATTGTTAATAGTTGGAATGAGTGGGATCCGTTAAAACATGTAATTGTTGGAAGAGCGGATGGTACTTGTATACCAGCACCAGAGCCTGCTTTGGATGCAAAAGTTCCAGAAGACAGTGATATGCGAGGTCAGTTTGGACCAAGGACCAAAGATACTGTCGATAAAGCAAATGAATTATTAGATAACTTTTCAAACATGCTTCAAAAAAGAGGTATTAAAGTTGATCGACCAACACCAATAGATTTTAATCAAAAAACATCTACACCTGATTGGGAAGCAGAAACCATGTTTGGCTGTATGCCTCCAAGAGATGTTTTGTTAACAGTGGGCAATGAGATCTTAGAAGCTACAATGAGTTACCGTTGTCGTTGGTTTGAATATTTATGTTACCGACCACTTTTAAAAGATTATTATAATCAAGATCCTAATATGAGACACGAGTCTGCTCCAAAGCCAAGATTAACAGATGCAGATTATAGAAAGGATTATTTATCAGATAAAATAGGTGTTCAAAAAAGATTAGAGTGGACTGAAAAAAAATATTTTGTAACCACTGAAGAAGAACCATTATTTGATGCGGCGGACGTATTAAGATTTGGAAAAGACTTAGTTGTCCAACATGGATTTACAACAAATCTGAAAGGAATTGATTGGCTAAAGAGACATTATAAAGATCACAGAGTTCATGCAGTTAACTTTCCAGGTGATCCTTATCCAATTCATATTGATGCAACTTTTACCCCAATTAAAGAGGGTTTAATTATCAATAACCCGCAAAGAAGACTTCCTAAGGGACAAAGAAAATTATTTGAAGACAATGGTTGGGAAATTGTAGACAGTGCACAACCAGCACATAACGAACCACCACCATTATGTTATTCATCAACCTGGTTATCAATGAATGTTTTAGTATTGGATCCTAAAACCGTGTGTGTAGAAAAAAGTGAAACTTATCAAGCTGAACAATTAGATAAATTAGGAATGGAAGTTGTGCCAGTAGAACTTAGAGATGCCTACGCTTTTGGTGGAGGCTTACATTGTTGTACCGCTGATGTTTACCGAGAAGGTGAACTCAAAGATTATTTTCCAAAACAATAATTAATTTGGATTTTGTTTTAAAAATTCAATGTATTTAATAACATCATTATATTTTTCATCAGGAATATCTTTGTAGGTTGCATTAAATTTACTTTTGACACATATAGCAACGTGGGCATAGGGGTTTCTTCCTTTAGGATGATTTGGGTGATCAGGTAATTGACCTACCAAATAATCACCAGCTTCCTGAATAATTTTCCAGAGTTTACTTGCGTTTTCTTTGTTCATACAGTTTAGTTTTATCTAAAAAATAAACTTTTTCTAATATCTATAATTTCTCTGATTTGTTTGTCTTTAATAGCATTCCAAGAAACAAATAAAGTACATAATTGATATAAGGCAAATATCTCATTTTTTTGATTTTGAGACAAATCACTATCTGCCTGTACATAGTTTTCAAAATAAGAAACATTATTTCTAGCACAGTTTAAATAATATTTACAAGCGTCTGTTACTGTAGCAGTTGACCACCAGTTTGAATCTCTGAAAAGATTAGATATTTCTTGGTAGAAAGAACTTGTTTCAGAAATAGCTAAATCCTTTTGAACATTTTCTGAAAACTGATCTAATTCAAATTGGATTAATGCTAACATCTTTTTTTCGTTACTTCTCTTTACAAGTAGTTCAATGACGTTTTTATACGACATTGATTGGATTTTATTCCAATTATCAAAAAAATCGTTTGGTGCTTTATTTGAATCTGCCATGTTTAATTATTTAAAGGTAACCAAGAATTATATAAAGGATTATCGTTATTGATTGGAAGTTTAATGTTCTTATTTTGTCTAGAAGAATCATACACAGCGGTTACAAATTCTAGAGATTTTCTAGCATCTGATAAAGTTACCTCATCACTAGGAGATCCATCTAGTTTATTAGCAATTTCTTCAAACATACCTGCATACCATGATTTTGGTTCTTTTACTTTTGATAGCACTTCATCTATTTGAGCTTGAGTTATAGGAGCTCTTGGTAAAAAGTCCCATTTATCATCAGCTGGACTATATGGTTTATCTGGTGATGCACCAGACTCAGCTGTTAACCCTTCAAAACAAAATCGAAGTCTACTAGTATCATTTGCAGCTCCAAGTGTGATTGAGCTTGTAACCAATGTGCCGTTTTCCATTTCAATAGAAAGAGCAGCACAATCCTCAACCTCAATATTATTTACTCTAATTGTTAATTTTGCAAAAACATTTGAAACTGGTCCCAAGATCATACTCACTAAATCATGAATATGGATTGAATGACTTAATATTGCACCACCTTGTTCACCTTGCCAAGTTCCTCTCCAAGGTTTTGAATAATAATCTTTACCTCTATTCCAATGAGTTTCTAAAGAAGCAACCAAAGGGTTCCCTGCTAAACCAGATTTGATTAATGATTTTAATTTTGAAAATCCTAGACCATATCGATATTGAAATACTGGAAAAATAATCTTACCAGTTGCTTTACTGATCTTTTCTAATTCGTCTACTTCTTTAAGACTTGAAACTAATGGTTTTTCACAAATCACATGTTTACCAGCTTCCATAGCTTTTTTACAAGCAGAAAAATGTAAATGGGGTGGGAGACAAATATCAATGATATCAATTTCTTTAACTTTTAATACATCGTCAAAATTTAGAGAAACTTTTGTCACGTTATTTGATTGTAATATTTTATCAATAGCATCCCGAGTTAAACCACATAATGTGTGAACATTAAACCTCTCAGATACTTTTTGAAAATCTTCAAAATGTTTTGCCCCTATATTGGTACCAATTATTGCAACTTGATATTTTTTCATTTTTTTTCAGCTTGCTCTTGAGCTTTAATAGCAAGTTCCATTGAAAGGTAAGTAATTTCTTGAGGACATGCAGTTTCTGTTCTGTTTAAAACATCAGTAATTAAATTACTAAAGTAGGATAGTTTAACATTAGAACAATCAATATGCTTCACCTCATCATTATTTGCTAAAAATAAATGATTACCTTTTTCTGATTTTGCTAAGTCTGTATATTTTCTTATTTCAATAAAACCTTTGTCTCCAAGGATTAACAATCTTCCATCTCCCCAGGTTGGAAGAGCATCTGGAGTAAACCAATCCAGGCGAATATAACCATGCCCACCATTACCAGTAAGGTTCACTTCACCAAAATCTTGAAAACCAGGCATATCTTTCTTTGTGGTGTTTTCTACTAATGCATGATTGATTTTTGCCTGATTTGAGTTTGTAAAAACTAAAAATTGATGAATTTGGTGAGAACCAATATCGGTAATAATTCCTCCATAACTTTGACGATTATAAAACCAATCAGGTCTTTCGTAATTACCCTGTCTATGGGGACCTGTACCAATAGTTTGTTTTACTTTTCCTATTTTTCCTTCATTTACTAATTCTTCTGCTTTAGTAACTGCAGCAACGTGAAATCTTTCAGAAAAATTTACAGACCAGATCTTTCCAGTTTCTTTAACAGTATTTTTCAAATTATTTAATTGATCTAAGGTAGTACAGCCTGGTTTATCTACCATAACATCTTTCCCAGCTTTTAATGCATCTATTGAATGACCAGCTCTATCTACAGGGATTGAAGAAATTAAAATCATATCAATAGATGAGTCATTTAATATTTCCTCTTTATTTTCTTTTCTTTTTATATTTGGATATTTTTTATTAAATTCTTGAAGAGTTAAAGGATCCCCATCTGTCCAAAAAGAATTACAACTACAACCTTCTTTAATCATTTCATCTAACATATCGAAAATATGACCATGATCTATTCCGATTACTCCAAGGTTAAGTGTTTTTTTCATAAACTAGTAAGAACCTTTTTGTTTTGCACCTTTATAAAAAATTTCTTGCAAATAATCATTTTCTTTTTTTCGAAGTAAAATACTTTCTTCACTCATTAAAGCATTAGTTCTGTTTATAATTTCATGATGATTGTATTTATCCTCTCCTCTTGCAACTTGAACACTATTTTTACCTAAGGTTTGTTTTACGTTTGTGCCTATATAACTTTGAATAACAAATCCTATTCTTCTTTCATTACTCTTATTAATGCCTGACCCATGCACTACTCTTGGATGATGCAAAGACATTTGACCAGCTTTTAGTTCTATAGATTTAACTTTTTCTTCAGGTACATTTTCAACTGTTTGTCCTCTAGTTAGCAAGTTGCCTTCATTAAATTTCTCATTGTGATCTTTAATATTTAAATGTGATTTAGGCCACATTTTCATACATCCGTTGTTTTCGTTCGAATCTGTTAATGCTACCCATGCTGTAACCCAATTGTGTGGTTCTAATCCTATGTATTTTGCATCTTGGTGATAACTTACAAAACCTTGTTCGTTAGGGTTTTTAATGAATAAAGTAGTGCTGCAAACTAAGATGTTTTTTCCAATAATACTTTCTACTGCATCTAAAATTTTTGAATTATGAACAATCGAATCAAGTTTTGGTGAAATTAAATGAACATTATATCTTCCCGACTTATCTATTTCATTTGGCATTTTTTTTTCAATTAATTCAATTTCCTTTCTTGCCTCTAAGGCTTCACTACTAGACAAAACTTTAATAGGGGATATGTATCCTTGATCTTGATACTGTTTAAGTTGATTTGATGATAGATAAGTCATATTATTTTGAAAAGATTATATGAGCTCAACTATTTCTTCAATAATTTATGGCTGAAGTATTTAAATTAGGAATTGCTGCCAACAACAATCAACCAATCAACGAAGTAAATTCAATTGAGGTTTTAGCAAATAAAGGAATAGTAGGCGATCGACACTTTCATGATTTTAATGATCCTTACAATCAATTATCTTTAATAGAGGCTGAGAATATTGATGAATATAATATTAAATTTGGGCTCGATATACCTTACATCAATTTTAGAAGGAATATTGTTACAAAAGGCATTCAATTAAATGATTTAGTTGGGAAAAGATTACAGGTAGGAAATGTTGAATTAGAGGGAATAGAATTATGCCGTCCGTGTCGACATTTGACTGAAATGCTCGATCAAAAAAATATCCTTAAAGAATTTATGAGAAAAGGTGGTCTTAGATGCCAAATTCTTTCATCTTCCAAAATTAATGTCGGTGATAAAATAGAAATAATTAATTAAGGTTTCGCAGTTTCATTAATTGGATTTTCATCAAGTGTTGCAGGTGTATCTGGATCTAGTTCTAATCCCGCAGGAGTAATTGTTGCTGGAATTGGTGTGAAAGTTGAGTCTGGGTTTTCAACAGTATTTCTAACTTTCATTCTATATAAACCAAATCCTCCAATTATCGCATGCGCAATAATTAAAAAAACAAATAAACCATTTAAACCAAACCATTCCATAAATATAGAACATAAAATAGGACCACTAATTGCGCCTACACCAAAGATAAACTGCAAACCACCTCCAGCTGCTACGAATTTTGATTTAGGAACAAAGTCATTTGTATGTGCAAGGTTTAATGAAAACAAAGGAAGACATAAACTTGAATATAATCCAACGAAAATAAAAAATAAAACTTTCCTAAATGCAAACTCATCTAAGTGATAAATATTTTGAAATGGATCATTTGAAGTTAAAATTGAAAGAAATGCTAATAAAGAACTTCCAAAAGTAGTCATCACAATAACTTTTCTTCTATCAAAAGTATCTGAAAAATACCCTATAGGACCTTGCCCAATCACACCAGCTATTGTTGCAATGAAAAGTAGAACAGAACTTTCTAGCAAAGTATAATTTGCTTTTGTTGCATAAACTGCAATTAAAGAAAAGAATGCAGCATGAATTATTCCAGTGAAAAATGAACTAAGAGATCCAAGTGGAGAAATTTTATATAGTTCTTTAATACTGATAGTTTCAATTTTTTTAAATTTAGGGGCAGGTCTTTTAGTTAATAAAATAGGAACAAGTGCTACAGATAGCAAAATAGAAACTAAAATAAATGGTTCATAATCCTCTGGTTTACTAACATTAAGTAGCAACATACCTATAGCC
>CACDQA010000010.1 GCA_902554745.1 uncultured Pelagibacteraceae bacterium | reverse complement strand
TTAAGCTATATGCTTAATAGACTTTCTTTTGACGTGTGACAACAAAATATATACTGCTGCAGGAGTTATTCCATCAATTCTTAGAGCTTGGCCCATAGTTTTTGGCTTAATTTCTTTAAATTTAGCTTTTACCTCATTAGATAAACCTGATAGTCCATCATAATTAATTTTATCAGGAATAATTAGGTTTTCGTCCCTCTTAAATGCTAAAATATCTGCTTTTTGTTTCTTTAAATATCCTCTGTAGTGAGCGTTAATTTCCACCTGTTCATCAATTTCTTTGCTAAAATAAGGTATATCCGACCATATTTCCCTAATTTTACGCATATTTACCCCTTTTTGAGTTAAAACTTCGCTAGATGATCTCAATATTCCATCTTTTGCTATTTTTATTCCAAATTTTTCGGCTTTAGATGGTGAAATCTTGGATTCGCGCATTTTTATATTAATTCGACTGATTTGTTCAAATTTACTTAAATATATATCTTTTCTCTGATCACCAATTAAACCAATTTCTATTCCCTTAGCAGTTAATCTTTGATCAGCATTATCTGATCTCAAGCTCAATCGATATTCTGCTCTTGACGTAAACATTCTGTATGGCTCAGCTACCCCTTTGGTCACCAAATCATCAATCATGACTCCGATATAGGCGTCAGATCTATCGAGTATAAATGGTTCTAATTTTTTAACGGACAAAGCAGCATTTATTCCTGCTACAAGGCCTTGTGCAGCAGCTTCCTCATATCCTGTTGTCCCGTTAATCTGACCGGCTAGATAAAGGTTACTTATCTTCTTAGTTTCAAGGGTTAAGAATAGTTCACGTGGATCTACATAGTCATATTCGATTGCATATCCTGGTCTCAATATAGATACATTCTCTAAACCATTGATATTATTACATATTTCTTGTTGTACCTCAGCTGGAAGTGATGTTGATATACCATTTGGGTAAATTGTGTAATCATTTAGACCTTCTGGCTCTAAAAATATCTGGTGACGAACTTTATCTGCAAATTTTACTATCTTATCTTCTATAGATGGACAATATCTTGGACCTACTCCTTTTATACTACCTGAGTACATAGCACTCTTAGATAAATTCTTTTCTATAATTTTATGAACCTTCTCATTTGTATATGTCATCCGGCAAGACACTTGTTTGTTCAAATTTTTTTTTGTTAAGAATGAAAAAAAATAAGGATCGTCATCTGCGAATTGTTCTTCTAAGTTTTCAAAATTAATTGTCCTTGAATCTAACCTTGGTGGTGTTCCGGTTTTTAATCTTCCAATATTAAAATTATATTTTGCTAATTGTTCACTTAAACCCGTAGAAGGTTTTTCATCATATCTTCCAGCAGGAGTTCTTTCATCACCTATATGTATCAAACCATTTAAAAAAGTCCCTGTTGTGAGTATTATCTTGTTAGATAGAACTTTCTTACCTTCTTTAGTTTCAAATCCACTTATTGAATTTTTATCGAAAATAAACTTAACTACAGGATCAGAAAAAACGCTTAAATTACAATAGTTTAGCAATATTTTTTGCATATATTTACGATAAAGTGACCTATCTGATTGGGTTCGTGGTCCTCTGACTGCTGGCCCTCTACTTCTATTTAACAATCTAAATTGTATACCTGATTTGTCTGCTACATCTCCCATAACACCATCAAGGGCATCTATTTCTCTAACCAAATGACCTTTGCCCAAACCTCCTATTGCCGGGTTACAGGACATCTCACCGATAGTTTCTATTTTATGAGTAAATAAGGCAGTGTTCACTCCAAGACGAGCAGATGCTGCTGCAGCTTCACATCCAGCATGGCCTCCTCCAATTACAACTACATCAAATGACAAATCATTTTTCATAATCCAAATCTATATGTGATTATATAATTTACAAGATAGGCTTAATTTTTTGTAAATAAGGCTTATTTATCAACGTTTTTTGACAAAAAAAGTACAAAAAACCAGCAAAATAGGGTATTACTTGCCGATACAAAAATCGTTGAAAATACTACCTAATACCTCCTCTACATCAACTTTTCCAACTATCATACCTAAATGTCTTGTAGCTAATCTTAAATCTTCAGCAGCTTTATCAAAATCTTCGATTTCTTTTTTTTGATTAAAGTTATTTAGATGATCCAAACATTGTTGCAGATGTTGCCTGTGTCTTTCTCTAGTAATTAAAATATCATCGCTTGATATAAACTTGTTTTTTAATTTTTCTTTGATTGCATTTATTAGATCAACTAAATTTTCTTCTTCTTTAATAGACGTATGAATAATATTTATATCTTTAAGATTTTTTCCTAAATGATTAAACTTAAAATAATTTCCTATGCCGGGAGGTTTGCCTAATTTAATATCTGATTTATTGAGTACTACTATTGTATTTTCCGAGTTAGAGTCTTCTAAAAATGGCTTAAAATCTAGATTTTCTGGATGTAAAACTACTATTTTTAGGTCTGACTGCTCCGCTTTTTGAAGCGCTAATTTAATACCTTTTTTTTCGATCTCATCTTTTGAATCCCTTATTCCAGCCGTATCGGAGATGATGACAGGATAACCATTTATATTAAGATGAGTTTCAATTACATCTCTAGTAGTTCCGGCTATTTCAGAAACAATTGCAACATCACGATTAGATAAATAATTCATCAAACTAGATTTTCCAGCATTAGTGGGGCCAACTATTGCAATCTTAAAACCTTCTCTAATTCTTTCTCCAACTTTTTGATCATTTAATATTTTTTTAATTTTATTTATTACTTCATCTGAACTGTTTTTGATTTCATCTAAAATATTATTTGGTAAATCCTCATCTGGAAAATCTATTTTAGCTTCAACATGCGATAAAATTTTCAAAAGTTTTTCTCTTAAAAAATTAAATTGGTCTGCTGATTTTCCATTCATGATTTTAATTGCTTGTTGTCTTTGAATTTCAGTTTCTGAAGAAATTAAATCAGCAATACTTTCAGCTTTAAGCAAATTTATTTTTCCATTTTGAAATGCTAGTTTTGTAAATTCACCTGGCTCAGCTAATCTACAATTTTCTATATCTGAAAGAGAGGAGTGCAGGGCGTCAACAACAGCTTTACTTCCATGCACTTGAATCTCAGCCATATCTTCGCCTGTGTAGCTTTCAGGACCAGGAAACCATAAAATTAATCCCTCATCAATCAATTCAGAAGTATTGATTTTGTTGATTTTTCTCAATGTTGCCACTCTTGGTTTTGGAAGTTCTTTACCTGTTAATAATTTGATGATTTTAGAGGTTTGTGAGCCTGATAATCTAATTACGGCAACTCCTGAAATACCTGGTCCAGTTGAAAGAGCAAAAATAGTCATAAAGAGATTATAGCTTCAAATATATAATTGTGTAAAATTTAAAAATGATAATTTGGCTAGCATCGTATCCTAAAAGTGGAAATACATGGGTAAGGCTGTTTTTAAAATCATATTTTTCTGATGAAAATCAGGAACTAGATATTAATGACAATATAATGATACCTTCATTTCCAGAACCTAAATACTTTGAAATGTTAAAAATAGATTACACAAAGGTGATTGAGATTGTCAAAAACTGGAACTTAATTCAAGATACTATTAACCTAAATGGTGAAACAAACTTTTTAAAAACACATAACGGTATGTTTAAAATAAGAGATTATAAATTTACAGATTCAAACAACACACTCGGGGCTATTTATATTGTACGAGATCCCAGAGATGTTGCAATATCATATTCTCATCATTTTGGGAAAACAATTGAGGATACTGTTGAGTCAATGCTCGATCCTCAAAATGTTGAAAAAATGGAATACAAAAATAAAACATATACACATTCAATAATGGGCAGATGGTCTGACCACTATAGATCCTGGAAATCTTATAACCTCACTGATATATTAATTATTAGGTATGAGGATTTAGTAAATAATCCAAAAAATTCTTTCTTAAAAATATTAGAATATTTAAAAAGTAAAAATAATGGAGAAATAGATTTGGCTAAATTAGATAAAGCTTTAAATGAAACTAATTTTAATAATTTAAAAAAAAAAGAAAACAATTTTGGTTTTAAAGAAAAAAGTATTAACAGTCCTTTTTTTAGAAAAGGTATTATTGGTGATTGGAAAAATTCTATGAAAAAAGAATTAATAATTAAAATAGAGAATGCATTTAGCGAAGAAATGAAAGAACTTGGATATTTATAATTTAATCTTCTGTCAAATTTTGAAATTCTCCGTCAAAAAACTTTGAATATTTATCATATAAATTTATTGATGAATTATAAATTGGCTTTCGTACTTGATTTACACTGGCCGTATTTACAGGAGATTTATTATTGTAATGCTTTAAACAATTATCATCCCAATCTAATTCGCAATATTTAATTAATCTTTTAATTTCTTGAGTAGAGTTTTGAATTAATGATTCATAATTAATTGTGTATATTTCATCTTTAAATATTTTTTTCCAAAACTTTTCTAGCTCAACATAGAGTTTATAAAATTCGACTATGTCATTTTCACTATATGCAAAATTCATAAAGCCATCGACGAAATCAGTCTTAAATATAGATAAACTAATATCTTTTGGGTTTCTTTCTGTAAATATTATTTTTGAGTTTGGAAAATAAGCTTTAATAAATCCTACCCAAAGAAAATTTTGAACTGTTTTGTCTGTTATAATATCTCCCTGATAGTTGTTTTGATCTAAAAAATCAATTAAAGCTTCTTGAAAAAAATTATTTTTTTTAATCAAATCTTCATTAATTCTTGTTTCAATCAACTCAAAATTTTTTAAAAAATTACTTTTGATTATATTGCTAAAGAAAATATTTTCTCCTGTGGCTGTTACTTTGTTATGTGAAGATATAATATGCTCTACAAGCGATGAACCTGAACGTGGCATACCACAAATAAAAATTATTTTTTTTTTAAAATTATTTTTTTTATTTTTATCAAAATTAAAATTTTTGAAATATTTAATTATACTTTTATGTAACTTTATAAAAGTTGCTGGTTCAAAATTAATTAATTTTTTCCTTAAATTGTTACCTTTATTAAAATATTCAAAAGCTATCTTATATTTTTTAATACTCTCATATGCTTTTCCTAAAGTAAAAAGTAAATCTATTTCGTCATTTTTACTTATCTTTTTAGATTTAAGAAAATCTTCCATTTTATTTATATAATTCAGATTATTCTTATGATCTGTAAACTTTGATACAAGAATATATCCTAATGGTATGCTGTGATTGATATTGATTATTTGCTCCGCATACTTTTTAGCCTCTTTAGTATCACCAATAATTTGATACAAATTACATAACTTAGAAAAAATATATATATCGTTCTTACCTCGACTTAGTTTACGGGCCCTATGAAAAAGTTCTATAGAATCGTTAAATTTATTAATATCTTGTTTCAAATTGGCAAAATTTAAAAGACCAATTATATAGTCAGGATTTAATTCTAAGCATTCTTTATATTTTTTTTCTGAAAGTTTTAATTGACCAAGTGCTTTATAGGTCACTGCCAGATTGTTAATTGCAATAAAGTTATTTTTATTTAATTGAATAGATTTTGAAAAATATTTAATTGAGTTTTTAAATAAAGCTTTTTTTTGAAGTGCCAATCCATAAAAATTATAAATTTGAGTATTTTCTATTTTTAAATCAATTATTTTAATGCACTCTTTAATTGCCTCATCAAATTTTTTACTATTTATAAGATTAACAATATTCTTAGATACCTTCTGCAAATTCATATAATTAAACTTAATATAAAATTACTTTAAGTATATAGTAAGATAGAAAATTAAGCTGGTTTATTCATTGAGTTAAAGAACTCAGCGTTATTTTTCGTATCTTTTAATTTGGAGTTTATAAATTCAATTGCATCCATAGTTCCCATTGGAGCAATTATTCTTCTTAAAACATTCATTTTTTGGAGGTCATTTTTATCAAATAACAACTCCTCTCTTCTTGTACCAGATTTTGTTATATCAATTGCTGGATAAATTCTTTTATCTGCAATTTTTCTATCTAATACAGTTTCGCTATTACCTGTTCCTTTAAATTCCTCAAAAATTACCTCATCCATTCTACTTCCAGTATCAATTAAAGCAGTGGAAATAATTGTTAATGATCCACCTTCTTCGATGTTTCTGGCTGCACCAAAAAATCTCTTTGGTCTTTGAAGTGCATTTGCATCAACACCTCCAGTTAAAACTTTACCTGAACTTGGAATCACTGCATTATATGCTCTTCCCAGTCTTGTAATGGAGTCTAATAAAATAACCACATCCTTTTTATGTTCGGTTAATCTTTTAGCTTTTTCTATAACCATTTCTGCAACGGCGACATGTCTTTGAGCCGGTTCATCGAAAGTAGAACTAATTACCTCACCTTTTACAGTTCTTTGCATATCGGTTACCTCTTCTGGACGCTCATCTATTAACAAAACTATCAAATAACATTCTGGGTAATTTTTTGCTATTGAGTTTGCTATGCTTTGTAGAATCATGGTTTTACCAGCTTTTGGTGGAGAAATAATTATAGATCTTTGTCCTTTACCTATTGGGCTAACTAGGTCAATTAACCTAGGTGTTAAATCTGCTTTCTTTTCAACCTTTGTTGTTTCAACTTCCATAACTAGCTGTTTATCTGGGTATAAGGGGGTTAGGTTATCAAATGCAATTTTATGTCTTGCTTTTTCTGGTTCCTCAAAGTTTATCTTACTAACTTGTAATAACGCAAAATATCTTTCGCCTTCTTTAGGTGCTCTCACCGGCCCCTCAACAGTATCTCCGGTTCTTAAACCAAATTTTCTTACCTGGCTTGGGCTTACATAAATATCATCTGGTCCTGGTAAATAATTTGATTCCATTGCTCTAAGAAATCCAAAGCCATCCTGTAACAATTGTAAAACACCACCGCCAGTAATTTCCTCTTTTTCAGCAACTTTCTTTAATATAGCGAAAAGAATTTCCTGTTTTCTTAAAGTGCTAGCATTTTCTATACCAAGCTCTTCTGCTTGTGTAATGAGCTGTTCAGATGATTTTAGTTTTAGTTCTTGAATATTCATGATTATTTTTTTGATAAGGACTTATCAGATATCGGTAATATATATACTACCGCTATTATTTCAACCTTAGATTGGCTTAAAAATGGCTAAAAATACAACAATAATTAAGATTACCGTTGGTATTTCATTAATTATTCTAAAAAATTTTGCTGATCTTGTGTTTGTAGAATTTTTTAAACCGGCAAGACACTTGCCTAAAAAATCATTATAGGCAGATAATAAGATTACTAAAACAATCTTAATTTGAAACCATAATTGGGAAAAAATCTCTATTCCATTGAGATAAATTAGTATTAATCCAAAAACCCAAACAAAAATCATTGCGGGTCGCATGATGTAGAAAAATAATCTTCTTTCCATAACCTCAAATATATCGGTTGCTTCTTTTTTTTCTTTATTTTCAACATGGTAAACAAAAATTCTAGGAAGATATAAAAGACCAGCCATCCAAGAAACAACGGCAATTAAATGTAAAGATTTAAATAATAAATATGAATTCATGTATCAGATATTTCTTTCAATTAAGGATTTTAGTAAAATTATATGATCTCTATTATCATTTAAGCAAGGAATCATATCAAAATTTTCACCTCCTGAATTTAAAAAACTTTCTTTAGCTTGAATTTGTATTTCCTCTAAAGTCTCTACACAATCAGATGCAAACCCTGGACAGATTGTCAGAACATTTTTAACACCCTCTTTAGGCAAATTTTCTAAAGTTTTGTCAGTATATGGTTGAAGCCATTCTTGAGGACCAAATCTGGACTGAAATGTAGTTTTAATTTTAATTGATCTAAGTTTTTCTGAAATAAGTCTTGTCGTTTTATGGCAATAGCAATGGTAGGGGTCACCTTTGTCAAAATATTTTTTTGGTATTCCATGATAAGAAGCTATAATTAAGTCTGGTTTCCAACTAATTTCATTTATTTTTTTGTTAATAGAATTAACAAGAGCTTCTATGTAAAGTGGGTCGGATTCGTAATGAGGAATTATTTTTAAAGAAGGTTGCCACCTCATTTTCATTAAGGTTCTATATACCTCATCACAAACTGTTGCTGTTGTGGCTGCTGCATATTGAGGATAAAGGGGAAGTATCACCAAGTTTTCACAGCCCATTTCATGCAATTTATGAATTTTGCTCTTAATGCTAGGGTTTCCATATCTCATGGCAAAATCCAGAATTATGTTTTCTTTTGATAGTGAGTTTGAAATTTTCTCACTTTGTTTTTTCGTGTAATACAGAAGCGGTGATATATTTTCATTCTTCATCCAAATTTCTTTATAAGCTTTAGCAGTTTTAGAAGGTCTAAAATTTAAAATAAACAAATTCAAAATGATTTGCCAAACTAATGGGTTTACTTCGATAACCCTTCTGTCAGAAAGAAACTCCTTCAAATATTTTCTTATATCGAACCAATTAGTCGAATCAGGTGTACCAAGATTGATTATGAGTACACCTGTGTTGCCATATTTTATTGATGGGTGGTTTTTTTCAATCATTTAAAATCTTTTACAATTTTAATTAAGTTTTCAACCATTTCTGGATTTGTTTCAGGCAGAATACCATGACCGAGATTAAATATATATGGATGATCTCGGAAAATTTCCAAATATTTAGAAGTCTCTTTTTTTAATATTTCTTTATCTGTTAACAAAATTTTTGGGTCTAAACCACCTTGTATAGGTATTTTTATATCTCTAAGTATAATTTTTGGATCAATATTATAATCGATGCTAATCGCATCGGGTTTAACAATTTCACAAAATTCTTTATAATTTTTTATTTCTCGAGGAAAACATATCACTGGTACATCTAAAGATTTTACATAATTAACTAAATTTAGAGTCGGCGAATAAACATAATTTGCTAAATCTTTTTCCTCTAATAAACCTGCCCAGCTATCAAAGATTTGGATAACATTTGCTCCATTATCAATTTGATTTTTTATATGAACCTTTAAAAATTTTTCAATAATTAATAAAATTCTATTTATTAAAAAGTCGTCTTTAAAAAAATCTTTTTTTAAATTGTTTTTAGGAGACTGTTGATTAATCATATAGACTAATAGAGTCCATGGGGCGCCGACAAATCCAATAGTGTTTTTATTTTTTAAATTAGAGTCTAAACTTACTTTTTTTATTGCTTTATACACACGATGTATTTTCTCTACAAAGTCAACTTCATCAACCTTAGCAATTTCGTTTAAATTCAGTTCCCCTAATTTAGGTCCAAAATTTTTTTCAAATTCTACTTTTTGGCCCAATCCATAAGGGAGCATTAAGATATCTGAAAATATTATTGCAGCGTCTAGATCAAATCTTTTTAATGGTTGCAGGGTTATTTCTGAGGATAAATTATCATTTAAACACAAATTAATAAAATTAGGATTTTCTTTTCTTATTTCTCTAAATTCTGGTAAATATCTACCGGCTTGTCTCATTATCCATATTGGATTGAACGAAGTGTTCTTGTTAACTATTACTTTGTTTAAAGGTTTCATAAATAAACATTATTAATTATTGTAGTTGTAATATATCTTGTGAATAAAGGTGATTAATTTTTATAGACATTATATTCACAATTTACCAACATGTTATGTGAATAAAATTGTTTAAAATGAAGCTTTTTTTACCATATTAATTTTTGTGGATTGTTTTACGCTATTTATTATTAATGTTAATAAATAGCAGTTTTTACAAGGTTAATTTAAAAAAATTTAAATTGTGTAATTTAATTAAAATATTACAAATTTATTAACAATTTATTCATGAGTAATACATATCAAATATATTTAATTTCTGACTCAACAGGTGAAACTTTAGATAGAATATTTTTAGCCCTGAAGGCTCAATTTTTAAATATAGAATATAAAGTTCATTCTTACTCTTTTACAAGGACAGAAAACCAAATTTTAAAAATTTTAGAAGATGCAGAAAAAAACTCGAATGCAATAATTTTATATACTATTGTAGACAATAACTTAGCTAAATATTTAGCAAATGTAAGTGAAGATAAAAAAATCCCGTGTTTTGGTGTTCTTGGCAACTTAATTTTAAATTTCTCAAAAATCCTTAATCAAAAAGCAACCCATGAACCAAGCGGCCAACATATATTGAACGAAGAGTATTATGATAGGATCGAAGCAATTCAATTTACAATGAACCATGATGATGGAAATTTAATTAATGAAGTACAAAAATCAGACATTATTCTTGTAGGAGTAAGCAGAACAAGCAAAACACCCACATCTATTTATTTAGCCAACAAAGGTTTTAAAACTTCTAATATTCCTTTGGTAAATGAAAATTCATTACCAGAGACACTTAAAAAAAATCCAAAAATGACTTGTGTTGTTGGATTAAGTACAGAGCCAGAAAGGTTGGTTGATTTAAGAAAAAATAGAATGAGCTCCTTGAAAGAAACGGAAAACATTCAATATACAGATTTAGAAAATATAAAAAAAGAGGTTTTAGAGGCGAAGAAAACATTTCAAAAATATAAATGGCCACTCATAGATGTAACCAGAAAGTCTGTTGAAGAAACAGCTGCTTCCATAATTAAAATTCACGAAATATATTTAAATAATGCTAAATAAAATTATTCTTGCTTCAAAAAGCAGGGTTAGAAAAGAAATTTTAGATAAAAATAATATCGAAAATCATGTTATACCGTCAAATGTGGATGAGGATACAGTTAAAGAAGGCTTAATTAAAGAAAAAGCGACACCAGAAATCATCTCAAAAAATTTAGCAGAGTTAAAAGCAAACAAGGTCAGCTTGAAAAAAACTGATGAAATCGTTTTAGGAGCAGACAGCGTGATAGACTTGAACGGTGAATTAATATCGAAGCCAGAAACTAGGGAAGAGGCGATGAAAATATTAAAGAAACTCAATGGTAAGTCACATTTTTTAATTAGTTCTGTCTGTGTATCAAAAAATGGATCAATGATTTGGAATCACACCGATAAAGCTAAACTCTTAATGAAAAATTTGTCTGATAATGAGTTAAAAAATTACTTATCAAAAATACCAGACGAAACGCTTTATGCATACAATGTTTACCAAATAGAAGGTATAGGCAGAAATTTGTTTACAAGCATAGAGGGAGACGAAGATACAATTATGGGTCTACCTGTTAAAAAAATTAAAGAATACCTAAGCTCATTGTGATGAAAAAATATTTTGTAATTGGCAACCCTATTAATCATTCTTTATCACCCAAATTGCACAACTATTGGCTTAAAGAAAACAATATTCATGCTTTTTATGATAAAAAAAAAATTGATGAGAAAGATTTACAAACTATAATTTCAGAGGTCAAAGAAAAAAAAATAGAAGGTATAAATGTTACAGTACCATTTAAAAAAGCAGTAATTCCTTTTTTAGACAAATTAAGCCCAGAGGCAGAACAAACACAATCAGTAAATACTATAATTTTAACCGATGATATTTTAGTAGGACACAATACAGATATTTCTGGTTTTGCTAATGCGATTAGAGGCATAAATTATAATATAGACAGCAAAAAAGTTTTTATTTTAGGTGCTGGTGGAGTAGTTCCTTCAATAATTTTTGCTTTGAATAAAATGAATGTTTCGGAAATAATAATTTCAAACAGGACTAGGCAAAAAGCAGACGATTTAAAATCTCGATTTAAAATTATAAATGTCTTAGATTGGGGACATATACCAAAGTTTGATATGATAATTAATGCTACGAGTCTCGGTCTAAACAATGAGGCTATAAATTTAAATTTTTCTGAAATTGGGGACAATAAATTATTTTATGACGTAATTTATAATCCAAGTGAAACTAATTTTTTAAAAGAAGGAAAAAAACTTGGCAATCAATCAGAAAATGGAAAATTGATGTTTGTTTATCAGGCTTCTGAAGCATTTAAATTGTGGCATGGCATTGAACCTAAAATTAATAATGAAACACTTAAACTGTTAGAAAATGATTAGAATTGGAATTCTAGGAACTATTGGCTCAGGCAAGAGTTATGTAGCGAATAATTTAGGCTACCCTGTGTTTGATGCAGATTATGAAGTGACAAAACTTTATAAAAAAAATAAAAAAATATTTTTAAAATTGAAAAAAAAATTACCCAAAAACATAAAATCATTTCCTATAGAAAAAAAGGAAATTACCGAAGCGATATTACAAAAAAAGAGTAATTTAAAAAAAATAATAAAGATAGTTCATATTGAAGTAAGAAAAAAAATGAATTTTTTCTTAAAAAAAAATAAAAATAAAAAATTTGTAGTACTAGACGTGCCCCTGCTACTAGAGAATAAGCTAAATAAAAAAGGAGATGTTTTAATATTTGTAGACTCTAAAAAATCAGACATCCTAAAAAAATTAACAAAAAGAAAAAATTTTAATAAAAAATTATTTAATAAATTCAAAAAAATTCAACTTTCGTCAAAATATAAAATGAAAAAATCTCATTTTATAATCAAAAATGATTTTACGAAAAAAACAATTAATACTAATATCAAAAATGTTTTAAAAAAGATAAATTAATGAAAGAAGTTGTATTAGATACGGAAACAACGGGTATATCAATTAAAGAAGGTCATAGAATTGTTGAAATAGGTTGTATTGAGCTTGATAACTTGGTCCCCACAAAAAATAAATTTCACTGCTATTTAAATCCCGAGAGAAAGGTTTCCGAACAAGCATTAAAAGTTCATGGTTACGATGACAATTTTTTGTCTAAACAGAAGAAATTTAGTGAAATAGCTAGTGAATTTTTAGAATTTATTAAAGATAAAAGACTTATAATTCATAATGCTGAATTTGATTTAGCTCACTTAAATAATGAATTATATATTTTTGGTGAAAATAAAATTACAAATGAGATTGTAGACACTTTAATTCTTGCTAGAGAAAAATTTCCCGGATCTCAAGTTAGTCTTGATGCTTTATGTAAACGTTTTAGAGTAGATAATTCCAAAAGAGCACAACACTCTGCCTTAATTGATTGTGATTTATTAGCCAAAGTTTATATAAATTTGACTGAGCAAAAAGAACCTACATTAAATTTCGAAAATATTGATAAAGAAAATTTAAAACTTAATAACTCAAGAGTTGATTATTTTAAAAAAGTTATAGTGCCTTCAAAAGAAGAATTTGAGAGACACAAGCAATACCTTAAAGAAAATTTGAAAAAAAATTTTTTTTAATTAAATTTTTGATTAAACAAATTTTCAAAATTTACTTTTTTCTCAAATTTAACATTTTTATAACCCGAGCTATGCAATAAACTTAAGAGAGATTCTTCTAAATTGGGGTAAATTTCTTTTTGTACATCACATAATAATATTTTTTCAATTTCCTTTTTTTCTTTAATTTCTTGGTTTAATTTAACTATTGTTGCATATACAATTTCAAAATAAGATTTTTTTTTACTGTTCTCTTTGTCAAGAAATTTAAATGTCGTATTAACTTCTACCATATTATTTTTTAATGCCTTAGAGCTTATATCAATATCAAGATGATAATTTGCAATTCTATCTTTTACAAATATGTATGTTTCGATATCAGGTGTTTCACTCGATAAATCTTTTATATATTCACCTAAAATTTTAAATTTTTCTGTCATCGTTATCTTCTTTTATGTCTTCAAATTCTCCGTCAATATAATTTTTTTTTTCGTTTTTAGAAGTTTTTAAGTTTTTTTTTAGAGACCCAAATATAAAATTTCTGCTGACTGGAAAAATTAGCAAAAATCCTAAAGCATCTGTAACAAATCCAGGGATGATTAAAAGTAATGCCGCAAATGCTATTGCAGCCCCCGAAATCACTTCGTAAGCAGGGTTTTCATTCCTACTTAATTGTGCAAAGCCTGATTTAAGTGTATTTAGACCTTCATATTTTGCGTAGTAAACACCAACTATTGCAGTAAAAAAAATAAAAAAAATAGTTGTAATTGCGCCAATTTGCGAACCTATTTTAATTAAAAGATAAATTTCAACAACAGGCACTAGTATTATCGCTAAAAAAATTGAGTTCATTTGTCCTTAATCTAAATTGCTGGTTGAAATTAATCAACATAGTAATTACTATTAGTCTATGAGTTATAGTTTCGAGTACATAGATATTATTTTATTAGCTATGATAGCTGGCTTTATATTCTTAAGATTAAGAGGAATTCTTGGTAAAAGAACTGGTTTTGAGGGAAAATCACCAGCTCAATTTAAAGAGGTTTTAAAAAATATTAAGGTAGATCAAGCTGGTAAACCAAAAGAAAATTTTGATGATGAAGCTCAAAAAGAATTTTTAAAAGGTGCAAAAATTGCTTACGAGACAATAATCACTGATTTCAGTGATAATGATAACAAGATCACAAATGCAAAACCTTTGTTAAATAAAGATGTGTATAATCAATTTGATGATGCGTTGAAAGAAAGAGCAAGAAGGGGTCATTTTGCAGAAATAACATTTATTGGAGTTAATAAAGCTGAAATAAAGGAACATAAAAAAACTGGAAATATTTTAAACGTGACAGTGGATTTTATAGCAGAAGTTATTACATGCATAAGGGATAAAGATAAAAAAATTGTTTCTGGAGATCCTGAAAAGATTAAAAAAATTTATGATACTTGGATTTTTTCAAGGGATACAACGTCAGCAAATCCAAATTGGCAGCTAGTAAATATATTGACATAATTGAACGATAATATTTCAGATAAAGATAAAAAAGACTGGCATAAATTTATAAATAGTAATGAAAAATTACCCAATAAAGATGTTAATAACCAAAAAAAAGAAAATCTAAAAGTAAGATCAATAGATCTGCATGGTTATACTTTAGATGAAGCAAATAAAACTATAGAAGATTTTATAAATAAAGCTTTTTCCGAAAATATTAACAAACTAATTATTGTTACAGGAAAAGGTCTTCACTCTGAAAACGAAAAAGATCCATATGTTTCAAAAGATCTTGGTATTTTAAAATATTCTGTTCCAGAATTTATTACTAATAACGTCAGTTTAATGAACATTATAAATGAAATCACTGATGCTAAAGTAGAAGATGGCGGTGGAGGTGCATTTTATATTTTTTTAAAAAAAAATAAAATTATAAGATAAACTTTGAAAGATCTGTATCTTTTACTAAATTATCTAAGTTTTTATTTATATATTCTTTATTTATTATTATTTTCTCACCTGCACGATCAGTAGCTGTAAAACTGATTTCATCTAAAATTTTTTCTATGATTGTATGCAACCTCCTAGCACCAATGTTCTCAACAGTAGCATTTACCTCCGAAGCAATATTGGCTATTGAATCTATACCATCATCGGAAAATTCCAGATCTACATTTTCTGTTTTTAAAAGCGCCACATATTGTTTTATTAAACTAAAATCAGGCTCTCTTAGAATTCTCTTGAAATCTTCACTTGTTAAAGCTTCTAATTCTACTCTGATTGGTAATCTACCTTGCAATTCCGGCAATAAATCAGATGGTTTGGCAAGTTGAAATGCTCCCGATGCAATAAATAAGATATGGTCGGTTTTAATTGGACCATGTTTTGTGTTTACAGTTGTTCCTTCAATTAAGGGTAACAAGTCTCTTTGAACACCTTCTCTTGAAACATCTCCCCCAACCCTGTCAGTCCTTGCAGAAATTTTGTCTATTTCGTCTAAGAAAACTATTCCATTATTTTCGGTTGAAAGTTTTGCCGCTTTAATAATTTTATCTTGTTCAATTAATTTATCTGACTCATCATTTATTAAAATCTCATGAGATTCTTTTACCGTCATTTTTTTCTTTTTTTCTTTGTTTCCCATTGATTTGCCAATCATTTCACCAATGTTGATCATGCCAACATTTGCACCAGGCATTCCAGGAATTTCAAAAGAAGCACCACCAGAACCAGAATCACTTACAGCTATTTCAATTTCATTGTCATCTAAATCACCATTTCTAAGTCTTTTTCTGAAACTTTCCCTTGTTGCTAGACTTGCTTTTTTTCCAACTAAAGCATCTAAAACTTTTTCTTCTGCTGCTTTTTGAGCTTGAGCAAAAACTTCTTTTCTTTTTTTTACTTTTTCCATTGATATTGCAATCTCAATTAAATCTCTCACAATTTGTTCTACGTCTCTTCCAACGTATCCAACCTCTGTAAATCTCGTAGCTTCTACTTTAACAAATGGAGCTTCAGCCAATTTTGAAAGTCTTCGTGAGATTTCAGTTTTTCCAACTCCAGTTGGTCCGATCATTAAAATATTTTTTGGTAAAACTTCATTTTTCATTTCACCTTTAAGTGCTTGTCTTCTCCATCTATTTCTTAAAGCAACAGCAACAGCTCTTTTGGCTTTATTTTGACCTACAACAAATCTATCTAACTCAGACACAATTTCTCTTGGTGATAAAGAACTTACTAAAGAAGCTTCTTCTTTTTGATTTTTATCTTTGGGGTGTAATTGTGTTACGTTTGAATTATCCATTATATTTTTTCAATTTTAACATTATCATTTGTAAAAACGCATATATCTGCGGCAACTTTAATTGCTTTTTTTGCAACTTCTTCGGCTGGCATATTGCCTTCCATTAAAACTTTTCCTGCAGCTAGAGCATAATTGCCTCCTGAGCCTATTCCTATAACATCTCCTTCAGGCTCTAAAACATCACCTGTTCCAGAAATTATATAACTGTTATTCTTATCTCCAACAGCCATTAGCGCTTCTAATCTTCTTAAGTATTTATCTGTTCTCCAATCTTTAGCTAATTCAACAGCGGCTCTTGATAAATTACCAGCGTGTTTTTCTAATTTTCCTTCTAACCTCTCAAACAAAGTTAAAGCATCAGCGGTTGATCCTGCAAACCCAGCAACCACATCTCTTTTTTCAATTTTTCTTACTTTTGAAGCTGTGCTTTTAACTACTGTATTTCCCATACTGACTTGACCATCACCAGCAACTACTACTTCATTATTTTTTCTAACTAGTACAATTGTTGTCATATCTAATAAATGGTAACTATTTTTGATACTTCAAGTGTTCAGACTGATATTGATATAGTGGGATTATGTATGTATACCATTAAAAATATATGTCCAGAAAAGGAAAAGTATCTCGAAAAACAAAAGAAACTAGCATCAATGTTGAAGTTAATATTGATGGTAAAGGTAAGTACCAAATTGACACTGGTATAGGTTTCCTAGATCACATGCTTGAACAGCTATCAAAGCATTCGTTGATTGATTTAAAAGTTAAAGCAAAAGGGGATACTCATATTGATCTTCACCACACCACTGAAGACACAGGTATTGCAATAGGTGAGGCTTTGAAAAAGGCTGCTAAAAAATTTGTAGGGATAAAAAGATACGCACACACAGTTATTCCAATGGATGAAACATTAACGAGAGTAGCCATAGATGTTTCAAACAGACCTTATTTGATCTGGAAAGTAAAATTAAAAGTTGAGAAACTTGGCGAGATGGACACAGAACTATTTAAAGAATGGTTCCAAGCATTTTCCCAATCAGCTGGAATTACAATGCACGTTGAAAATATTTATGGTGATAATAGTCACCACATAATTGAGTCTTGTTATAAGGCATTAGCAAGATCACTAAGAGCTGCATTAGAGATGGATCCAAGAAACAAAAAAACTATTCCATCAACAAAAGGCTCATTATAAGTTTAATGAACGTCACAATTGTTGATTATAATTCGGGCAATATAAGCTCGGTAATAAACTCCTTTAAAGAGGTTGCTAAAAATAGGGTAAATATCGAAGTAACTTCAGATTTAAGTAAAATTAAATCTTCCGATAAAGTTGTTTTGCCAGGACAAGGTTCGTTTAAAAGTTGTGTTGATGCGCTCAATAACATCAGTGGTCTGGTAGACACATTAAACGAGTTTGCGATTAACAATAAAAAACCTCTTCTTGGGATTTGTGTTGGGCTTCAAATGTTTGCTGATGTTGGTTATGAAGAAACAGAAACTAAGGGTTTAGGCTGGATACCAGGCAAGGTATCAAAAATAGATAACCAAAACGGAAAGTACAAACTTCCTCACATTGGATGGAACCAAATTAATATTGTTAAGGATAGTAAAATTTTTAAAGATATAGAAAATAATTCTCACATGTATTTTGTTCATAGTTATGAATTTATACCAGAAGATAAAAACGTTATTTCAGCAACAACAGATTATTCTTCAAATATCATTTGTTCAGTTGAAAAAGAAAATGTTTTTGGAACACAATTTCACCCTGAGAAAAGTGATAAAATTGGGCTTAAAATAATTGATAATTTTATAAATTTATAAATGAAAATATTTCCAGCAATAGATATTAAAGATAAAAAGTGTGTGAGATTAGTTAAAGGAGACTTCGATAATAAAACTGAATATGAAATGTCACCAGTTGAACAAGCTGGTAAATACAAAGATCATGGTTTTAAAAATTTACACATAGTTGATTTAGATGGAGCTTTAACAGGTGAAACTGTTAATTTAGATATAATTCAAGAAATAGTTAGTAAATTTGATATTAAAATTGAAATTGGTGGAGGTGTCAGAAGTTTTGAAAGTATTCAGAAATATACTGATGCCGGTGTTGAAAAAGTTATTTTAGGAAGTGCCGCCATAAAAGATAAAAATTTTTTAAGAGACGCTTGTGAAAAATTTCCAAATAAAATTGCTTTAGGTTTGGATGCTAAAGGTGGATATTTGTCTATTTCTGGTTGGAAAGAAAATTCTAATCAATTAACATTAGATTTCTTAAAAGAAGTGAATGATTATGGTGCAAGCAGATTAATTTATACTGATATAAATAGAGATGGGATGAAGCAAAGTCCTAATTTTAAGGAAACATCTAAAGTAGCTAATATATCTAATTGTCCAGTAATTATATCCGGTGGAGTCTCATCAATTGATGATATTAAAAAAGCTAAGGAATTAAATAATAGCAATATCGAGGGTATAATAGTTGGAAAATCTATTTATGATGGTGATATTAAATTAGAGGAATTGGTTAAAGAATTAGATGCTTAAAAATAGAATTATACCATGTTTAGATGTTAAAAATGGTCGTATAGTCAAAGGCATTAATTTTGTTGATCTAAAAGATGCGGGAGATCCTGTTGAACAAGCTAAAATTTACTCTGATGGTGGAGCGGATGAAATTTGTTTTTTAGATATTACAGCTTCAAATGAAAATAGAAACACTATTTACAATGTTGTTGAGAAAACTTCGAAGAAATGTTTTGTACCTTTGACGGTTGGAGGTGGTGTTAGAAGTGTCGAGGATATCAATAAATTATTAAATTGTGGTGCAGATAAAGTATCAATTAATACTGCCGCAGTTCAAAATCCAGAAGTAGTAGTGGAAAGTTCTAAAAAATTTGGGTCACAATGTATTGTGGTAGCCATAGATGCTAAAAAAAATGGAGATAAATGGGAAATTTTCACTCATGGAGGAAGAAATAATGCAGGAGCTGATGCAATAGAATTTGCAAAAAAAATGGAAGACTTTGGAGCAGGTGAACTCCTAGTTACTTCTATGGATCGAGATGGTACTCAAGTTGGTTATGATATTGAGCTTATGTCTAAGATATCTTCTAAGGTAAATATTCCAGTTATTGCATCTGGTGGGGTGGGTAATTTAGATCATTTAGTTGATGGAATTAAATTAGGAAATGCTAGTGCAGTTCTAGCAGCATCCATATTCCATTACGGAAAACATTCAGTAAAAGAAGCTAAGGAGTATTTGGATTCAAAAGGAATACCTGTTAGAATTTAATATGCTTAATACATTAGAAAACTTAATTAAACTTGCAAGAGATAGAAAATCTTCTCCTGTTGAAGGTTCTTATACTAATAAGTTACTCACAGACAAATCATTAAGTAAGGCAAAAGTTTTAGAAGAAGTTAATGAATTGATCCAGGCAGTAGAGGAGAATTCTAATAAAATCCACGAAGCTGCAGATGTATTTTACCATTTGCTAATGTATCTTGAGGCAAATGAAATAAAAATTGAAGAGGTAATGTCAGAGCTAGAAAAAAGAAAAAAATGAGTTACGACAATAACAATATCTTTGCAAAAATTTTACGTGGTGAGATACCTTGTAATAAAATTTATGAAGATGATTTTGTTTTGTCATTTCATGACATCAATCCACAAAAAAAAATTCATGCTTTAGTTATTCCCAAAGGCAAATATATTGATTTAGATGATTTTAGTTTGCATGCCTCTCCAGAAGAGATGGTTGGATTATTAAAAGGCATTAATATAGTTGCTAAAAAGCTTGGTATTTCAACAGAAGTAGGTCAGGGCTATAGAGCTTTAGCAAATATCAGTGATCATGGTGGACAAGAAGTACCACATTTACACTTTCATCTTTTTGGAGGTGAACCAGTAGGAAAAATGGTTGAGTGACTGGGGAAGTAAAAAGAAATTATCTAGAAATAAATTCACTTCAAGATCTTAAAGAAGTAAATAAGCCCTCAGAAGATTATTATTTAAATTTAATTGATCCAATTAATTTTCAATTAAATAAATTTTTTTATAAAACTATTGGAAAAAACCACAGATGGATAGATAGATTGTCTTGGTCAGAAGAAAAGTGGATTAACTATGTATCGTCTAAAAATGTTCAAACCTTTGTGTTTAAAAATAAAGACGATTTAGTAGGTTTTTTTGAATTGATATTTCATCCAGAAAAAAATGAAACTGAAATAGCTTATTTTGGAATATTAAAGGAATATCAAAATAAAAAACTAGGATCTTACCTGTTATCTGAAGCTATAAAAAAATCTTTCAAAAATGATGTTGATCGTGTTTGGGTCCATACATGTTCGTTGGATCATAAAAATGCGTTAAATAATTATGTTTCTAGAGGAATGAAAATTTTTAAGACCGAGATTTTAAATATTTAATTTGGAGACGGTAATTTAAATAAATTTTTTGAAATCACTCTATTTTTTGAGATAGATGAAATATACGTTATATTAAAATTTTGATAAGCATCAGTATTTTGCCAACCAACTAAATCGAAAGACTTTGTATCAAAAAATAAACTTAATTTATAATCATTTTCATCTATAGTAAAATTAATCAAATTATTATCAACAATTCTTTCATCAATAGAAATAATTTTATTTATTAAAAAATTCTTATCTAAAATTAAATTAAGAGGAGTTTTCTCTAGAGGATACCTGTAATAACTAGACCTTGTCTTAACAACTAAAGATTTACTGTTAGACACCAACACTTTATTATTACTTCTTGCATATTCACAAAATATTTTTTTTGGATACTCGATTGTGCAATTTCCATTTTCGATTTTTCCATTAATATTTTGTTCAAATCTAAAATTAAAATTTTTAATATTTTTTAAATTTTCAATAATTTTTTCTTTATTTTCTGCGTTAGCACAAAATAAAAAAAAAGAAAAAAAAAATATAAAAATAAATCTTAACATTATAGGACTTCTCTTTTACCAACATGATTTGCTTTACTTACAACACCATTGGCCTCCATCATATCAATTATACGCGCTGCCCTATTGTATCCGATTTGCAATTTTCTTTGCAGGAATGATGTGGAGGCCTTTCCCTCAGTTTTGATTATTTCCAAAGCCTGTTGATAAAGTTCATCCTTATCTCCTTGATTTTGCACTTCACCGATTTCTTTTTCATCTACAAAATCTAATATTTCATCTACATAATCGGGTTCTGCTTGAGATCTTAGAAAATTATTAATTTTTTCGATTTCATTATCAGAGACGAAAGGGGCATGAATTCTTATTATACGATTAGCAGAGGACATATATAACATATCTCCTTTTCCTAATAATTGCTCAGCACCTTGCTCTCCAAGAATTGTTCTACTATCTATTTTTGAAGTCACTTGAAAGGAAATTCTAGTTGGAAAATTTGCTTTAATTGTTCCTGTAATTACGTCTACACTTGGTCGTTGAGTTGCCATGATTATATGAATGCCTGCGGCTCTTGCCATTTGAGATAATTTTTGGATATAATTTTCAATTTCTTTACCAGCTACCAACATTAAGTCAGACATTTCATCTACTACTACAACTATATACGGCATTGGTAATTTATGTTTTGCATTGTAAGTGTCGATATTTCTAACACCTACTTTTGTCATTAGTTTGTATCTGCTCTCCATTTCTTTTACCACCCACCCAAGAACAGAAGCAGCTTTTTTGGCCTCTGTTATCACTGGACATATTAAATGAGGAATTCCCTCGTATGTTGACAACTCAAGCATTTTTGGATCAATTAATATAAATTTACATCTATCGGGCGTATGTCTAAAAAGTAGTGATAAAATAATTGTATTAATACACACAGACTTTCCAGATCCAGTAGTTCCAGCAATTAGAAGATGAGGCATAGAGGACAGATCACCAACGATTGGCAAACCAGAAATACTCTTACCTAGTGCAATTGGTAATTTTATTTCTTTTTTTTTAAAATCAGAATTATATAAAATTTCACTTAAATAAACATTCTCTCGTGTATTATTTGGGAGTTCTATACCAACCGTATTACTTCCAGGTATGGTTGCTATTCGAGCAGACTCTGAACTGGTATTTCTAGCTATATCATCTGAAAGATTAATTATTTTTGAGACTTTAACTCCAGCTGCTGGCTCAAACTCATTTAGAGTTACCACTGGACCATGATTTATTTTTTTAATTTTTCCGTTAACTCCAAAGTCTAATAAAATTTTCTCTAAAAATTCTGGATCATGAGTTTCGCTTTTATCTGAGTTTGATCTTTCTTTTTTTGTTGGTAGTTTTAATAAATCCAAACTTGGTAATTTAAATTTTATTTTCTCATTGCTTTTGTTTTCTGTTTTTATAAAAGGTAAATCTTCTTGAATAAGATTTTTTATTTCATCTTGAGGAATATATTCTTTTATTATTTCATTTTTATCAGTATAATTTTTTTCTTCTCCTTTTTCTTTTTTGAAAAACTTAATTGTAGTTTTTAAAGAATTATAAAAATTAATTAGATTAAAGTTTATACTTATTAAGAAAAAAAATATTATTATGAAAATTAAAATAAAATAAGATAATGTTTCATTAAATTGTAATAACGAAATTATGACACTTTTATTTAAAAATGATCCTATAAAGCCCCCGTTACCATTTATATAAAGTGTAAAAGCATCTGAATAATAGTGTGCAAAAAAAAGTGAACCAAATAAAAGATATAATATTGAAAAAAAAATATTCTCAATAATTAAAAAAAATTCTTTAGATATAAAAATATTAATTCCAGAAATTACCAATGTTAAAGAAAATAAATATGAAATTAATCCTATAGACTGAAAAAATAGATCAGAAATAAAACTACCCTGAAAGCCCAAAATATTTTTAATTTCAGTATTGTCTGGGAATATGAAATTTGGATCTTCTGGTGAATAAGTAAATAATGCTAACAACAGTAAAATACCTGATATAAATACAATTATACCGAAAATTTCTGCAACTCGATTTAATATAAAATTGATTAGTAAATTAGCTGTTTTTTTAATATTCATATAAATGAATCAATTATACCACTTTGTATCATCTAATTTTTATTGTTAAAATTAAAAATAATATGACACTTTGCATACTTGGATCTGGATTATCAGCTTTAACTCTGGCAAAAGCTTTAGTTAATCAAAAGATTAATGTTGATTTAGTAACTTCAAA
>CACDQA010000009.1 GCA_902554745.1 uncultured Pelagibacteraceae bacterium | reverse complement strand
GTCAAAAAAGTCAAAAACCTCTCTTTTAACACTAGCTAAATTGTCCAATGTTTGGACATAATTTTCATCTTTATTAATACTTGAAAAATATTTCCTTAATTCACTAATTTTTTTAAATAGGTTTTTTTCTAACTCAGTTTTAAAAATACCAGGATCAGTTGTATTTGATAATTCTATTTTATCTTTTTTTAATTCACCATCTAAAATGTTTGAGGCTCTTTTATAGCTTGCAATAATATCTAAACCATCTGGTTTATTAATAATTTTATTTAAATGTTTAGCTTTATTAAAAATAATAACAGATTGATCTAAGTTAAAAGAATTGGTTGATGCTTGAATTATATCATTTCTAATATTTTCCTCCTTCATGTGATATTTTAATCTATCCATTAAAAAATCTGATAATTCATTTTGCAAAGACTGGTTGTCAATTTCAAAACCTTGATCCAAATACAGGCTTAAAGAATAATTAATTAGATCTTTTATTTTAAAATCTTTTTTATTTTCAACTATTATTCTTATTACCCCCAATGCTAACCTTCTTAGAGCATACGGATCTTTCGAACTTGTTGGTTTTTGATTTAAACCAAAAAAACCAACTAAAGTATCTATCTTATCAGCTAAAGAAAGGGCTATGCTAAATGGTTTTTTTGGAACTCTTGAACCTGAACCTGTAGGCAAATATTGCTCACTAATCGCCAAAGCTAAATCTTTATCAAAACCTTGTGCGTTAGCAAAATAACCTCCCATTACACCTTGGAGTTCTGGAAATTCACCTACTAGTTCTGATAATAAATCAACTTTACAAATTGATGCTGACAATTCAACTTTTTCTTTACTGATTAAAAGTTCATCAGATATCATTCCACCCAATTTTCTCATTCTTTGGGCTTTATCGAAATAACTTCCCAATCCTTTAAAATAATTCATTGATTTTAATTCAGTAACTTTTTTGACCATATTTTGAGATTTATCTTTTTTCCAAAAAAATTCTGCATCACTTAATCTTGCTTCAACTACTCTTTCATTTCCTAATTTAATTAATCCCTTTTTGTCTTTTTTGTTTGCAACCACTAAAAACTCATTGGTAATATTTTCTTTATTATCAAATATAGGAAAATATTTTTGGTGGTATTGCATGGTAATAATTAATATTTCTTTTGGAATATTTAAAAATTTTTTATCAAATTCACAAAGAAGGATATTTGGTTGATCTGTTAAATCTACAACTTCATTGAGTAATCTAGGATTATGTTGGATCTTAATATTTTTATTTTTTAATATATTATTAAATTTTTTTTCTATTAATTTTTTTCTTTCATTGTGATCAACGATAATATCAATTTTTTTAAAAAAACTTTTATAATTTTTAAATTCTAAGAAAGACTTTTTATTTTCCTCAAATTCTTTATCAATAAAAGTTGAGTTAGAAGATGTTAGGTGATGAAAATTAAAATTTAACTTTTTTTTATCAAATACAGCTAGAATTGACTTTAATGGTCTACCCCAATTTAGGTCAAAAGTTCCCCAATACATTGATTTTTTCCATTGAATTTTATTTAATAATATTGGGATAAATTCCTCTAATAATTCATGTGTGTGCAATTTTTTTGATTTTGTCTTGAAAAAATAAAATTCTCCTTTGTCAGTTTTCTTTTGATAGAGATCCTTTTTCAAGATTTTATTTGACCTAACAAACCCCTCTAGTGCTGTCTCTGGTGACTTAATATTTGGACCTTTAATCTCCTCAGATTTTATTACAACATTTTTTTGAACACCTTCAAATAATACCACTAATCTATTTGGTGTTGAATATGTCGAGCTTTTTTTAAATAAAATTGATTTTTCTAAAAATAAATCATTAAAACTTTTAAGTAAGTCTTCCCTTAAATTTTGTTGAAGATTTGACGGTATTTCTTCACTAAATAATTCTAAAAAAAATTCTGACATTATTTTTGACTATCTAACCAAACGCCAGCTACAGATTTTGTAATATCTCTTATTCTAGCAATATAACCAGCTCTTTGTGCGACACTGATTGCACCTCTTGCATCTAGAATATTAAACACATGACTGGCTTTTAAACATTGATCATATGCTGGTAATGAAATTTTTTTTTCTACCAAATCTTTTGCCTCAGACTCATGCATTTCAAACATTTTCAAAAGTGTTTCTACATTCGCGTGTTCAAAATTGTATGCTGAAAATTCTTTTTCGGCTTGATGAAAAACTTCGTGATATTTTACACCTTCATCATTCCACAATAAATCATAAACATTTTTTTCTTTTTGGGTAAACATACAAATTCTTTCTAAGCCATAAGTGATTTCAACTGATACAGGTTTACAATCAAATCCAGCCATTTGTTGAAAATAGGTGAATTGAGTAATTTCCATTCCATCACACCATACTTCCCACCCCAATCCTGCGGCACCTAAAGTTGGACTTTCCCAATCATCTTCAACAAACCTTATATCATGATCATTGTGATCTATTCCTATAGTTGATAAACTATTTAGATAAAGTTTTTTTATATTTTCAGGGGAAGGTTTGATTAAAACTTGAAATTGATAATAGTGTTGTAACCTGTTTGGATTATCTCCATATCTTCCATCTGTGGGTCTTCTGGATGGTTGTACGTAAGCTACTTTCCATGGTTTAGTTCCTAGTGATCTAAGGGTAGTAGCTGGATGAAAAGTTCCTGCACCAACCTCCATATCGTAAGGCTGAAGAATAATGCATCCTTTTTTACTCCAAAATTTCTGAAGATTTAAAATTGTTTCTTGGAATGTTTGAATTTTTTTTTTTTCTTTTTTTGCTTTAGAAACCATATCTTTGCCAAATTGATCTTTCATCTAAAATACTTGCTATTTGATCTACTTGATTACTAGATGAAGAAAGTTTTTGACTTAACCATCCTTTTGATTTTTCAAATTTTTTAATAATTACATCCTCACCAAATTTATCTTTTAATATTTCATGTGCGTCACCTATTCCATCAATCAATCCTAAATTTTTTGCTTTACTGCCTGACCAAAACTCACCTGAAAAAAGTTCTACATCAGATTTGTTTAATTTTGATCCTCTACTTTTTTCAACAACATCTATAAAGTCTTTATGAAGATCCAATTGAATATTTTTTAATCTTTCAATATCCTCATTTTTTTCTTCTAAAAATGGATCAAGTGTGCTTTTGTTTTTGCCAGCAGTATGAACTCTTCTTTCAACCCCAATTTTTTTTATCAACTCTGTAAATCCAAAAGAAGAATATATCACTCCTATGGATCCAATTATTGAACTTGAATTTGCATAAATTTCGTCCCCAGCACAAGAAATCAAATAGCCTCCAGAAGCTGCTACGTCTTCAGCGAATACAATAACTTTTTTTTTATGTTTTTTTGCTTGTTGTCTAATAAAGCTGTAGATTAGATGAGATTGAACTGGTGATCCTCCTGGAGAATTGATTGATATAGCAACACATGCCGCTTTTTTCAAAGAAAAAGCCTTTTTAATTAGTTCTTCTTGACCTGCAAAATCAATACCTTGTTTAAATTTTCCTGCATTACCAATAACCCCACTTAATTTTAAGTGAGCAACAATTTTTTTCTTTTTAAAAAAAGAGAACATAGGTAAGTCTTATAGAATTATTTATTGAATATAAAGACTACTTATAATTGAAGAAACTGGTGCGTCAATTGATAAGTAATATATATAAACAAATTATACTAATTTAAAAATCTTATGGGAACAGTTGTACAGCTTAAAAATCAAATAAATGATTCATATTTTCAACTTAAAGACTCGGTTGAAGAAAAACTGGTTTTAACCGAAGAAAAAATAAAATCAAAATTATCTAGTGATGTACAGCTGGTTCAAAAAATGACAGATTATCATATAGAAACTGGAGGAAAAAGACTAAGAGCTTTACTAACTTTGGGTAGTGCGAAATTATGCGGTTACTCTAAAGGCTCCAGAGATATAAATTTAGCTGCGTGTGTTGAATTAATTCACAGCGCAACATTGATGCATGATGATGTAATTGATGAAGGTACCGTTAGAAGAGGAAAAGAAACTTTAAACAAAGTTTGGGATAATCATTCGTCAGTTTTAATTGGAGATTATCTATTGAGTAGATGTTTTGAAATGATGGTAGAAGACGGAAACCTAGAAGTTTTAAAATTATTATCGTCCACTTCATCTAAGATTGCTCAAGGAGAAGTTCTACAACTTCAACACAAAGGTGAAGTTGATATGCTGGAAGAAACATATTTAAAAATAATCTCAGCTAAAACTGCTGAGTTATTTGCAGCAGCAACTAAAGTTGGTGCTATTTTATCTGATGCAGAAAATAAAGAGAAAGATGCTTTAGAATTTTATGGAAGAAACTTGGGATTAACTTTTCAAATAGCAGACGACACACTAGACTATAATGCTGAGCTCAAACTATTTGGTAAAAAAATTGGTCAAGATTTTTTTGAAGGAAAAATTACCTTACCAATAATTTTACTTTTTCAAAAATTAGGAAATGATGAAAAGAAAATTTTATCAAATATTTTTAAAAAAGAGTTAAGAACTAAAGATGACTTTAATGAAATTATTGCTCTTATAAATAAGTATAAAATAATTCAAGAATGCTATCAAAAAGCTCAGCACTATATAAATTTAGCCTCAAACTCTCTAAGTGTATTTAAAGACTCTGAAGAAAAAAATATTCTTAAAAGATTAACATCATTTAGTTTATCAAGAAATTTTTAAGGACTTAATAAAGACTTTATCCACTTCCCAGAGTAATCTTTATTGTATTTTAATCTTTCGTGGATTCTGTTCTCACCATCTAGCCAAAATTCAATACTATCTGGAGATAAAATCCATCCAGACCAGTGACTTGGTCTTGGTACATCTGATTTGTTGCTATATTTTTTTTTGTAATCTTGTATAGATTTTAACAGTTGTTCTCGCGAATTTAATTCTTCACTTTGCTTAGAAGCCCATGCTCCTATACGGCTTTCATACGCTCTAGATGAATAATATTCATCTGCAACCTGATCAGAAACTAATGACACCTTTCCATTAATTCTTATTTGTCTTAGGAGACTTTTCCAATGGAAACACATCGCAGCATATGGATTTTCTTTTAATTCATTTCCTTTTTGACTATTTAAATTTGTATAAAATACAAATCCATCCTTGTTGAAATCTTTAAGTAGAACCATTCTAACTGAAGGAATATTTTTTTTATTTGACGTGGCCAAAGCAACAGCGTTTGGATCATTTGGCTCAGTTTTCTTTGCTTCCTCCATCCATTCATGAAATAATTGAATTGGATCATCTATATCAAGAAAGCAACTATTAAGACCTAAAGAGTTTTTTTGATTCATAATTTAAACAAAATAATCTATATAATATAAATAATGTCATTTAATACTTTTGGAAAGCTATTTCGTTTCACAACTTGGGGAGAGTCTCATGGGCCTGCAATTGGTTGTATTGTTGATGGTTGCCCTCCAAACATAAATCTTAAAGAGCAAGATATTCAAATAGAATTAGACAAAAGAAAACCAGGACAATCTAAATTTACAACTCAGCGAAAAGAGGATGACAAAGTTCAAATATTGTCAGGAGTATTTGAGGGAAAAACTACAGGAACACCCATTTCACTTATAATCTACAATAAAGATATGAGATCCAAAGATTATAGTAATATTAAAGATAAGTTCAGGCCAGGTCATGCGGATTTTACTTATTTTAAAAAATATGGAATTAGAGACTATAGAGGTGGTGGTAGATCTTCTGCTAGAGAAACTGCAGCAAGAGTTGCAGCCGGTGCAATAGCAAAAGTTGTACTTCAAAAAAAATTAGGTAAAAAATTTAAAGTAATTGGTGCAGTAACTCAGCTAGGAATTCTTGGATGTGATACAAATCAATGGAACGATAAAGTAATTTCAAAAAATCCATTTTTTTGTCCAGATAAATCAATGATTAAATTATGGGAAAAATATTTGCTTGGTGTAAGAAAATCAGGATCCTCTTGCGGAGCAGTGATTGAAATAAGAGCAAGAGGTATCCCAGTTGGTTTAGGTGCTCCAATTTATTCAAAATTGGATACTGACATAGCTTCAGGTCTAATGAGTATTAATGCAGTTAAGGGTGTAAATATTGGAGCAGGAATGAACTCAGCACAATTAAGTGGAGAACAAAATTCAGATGAAATTTCTTCAAAAGGAAATAAATTAAAATTCAATTCAAATCAAGCAGGTGGAATTCTTGGTGGAATTTCTACGGGCCAAGAAATTATTGCATCTTTTGCTGTCAAACCAACATCGTCAATTTTAACTAGTAGAAAAACTATAAATAAATTTGGGAAAAATACTTCAATATCTGTTAAAGGTAGACATGATCCTTGTGTAGGAATTAGAGCTGTACCAATTGGTGAGGCTATGATGAACTGTGTTTTACTTGACCACTACTTAATGAATAAAGCCCAGTGTGGTTAGTTTAAATTAATTTTTCACAACTCTTATTGTCTCCTTTTGAAACAAAACATCAGAGATTTTCTTAGAAATTTGAGAACTGTTTAATCCAGCTTTATCGTACATTTTTTTTGGATCAGCTTGTTCAATAAATTCATCTGGTAAAGTCATTGATCTAAATTTAAAACCTTTATCAAATACTCCTCTTTCAGCTAATAAATTTTTAACATGAGAACCGAAACCACCTATTGATCCCTCTTCAATAGTTATCATAAGCTCATGTTCCTTAGCAGATTTTAATATAAGTTCCTCGTCTAAAGGCTTTGCAAATCTGGCATCTATCAAAGTTGTTGAAACCCCTTTTGCTTTTAATTCCTCTAAAGCTAACTTGCACTCCTCAAGTCGAGTACCGAGGTTTAAAATACAAACTTGTGTCCCTTGTTGAACGACTCTTCCTTTACCAATTTCAATTTTTTCGTCTATTGATGGGAGATCAACACCTACTCCAGTCCCTCTTGGATATCTAATTGCAGAAGGTCTGTCATTTATATCTACTGAAGTGTTAATCATTTTAACAAGTTCAGCTTCATCACTTGCTGCCATTACTACAAAGTTTGGTAAAGTTGATAAGTAAGTTATATCAAATGAACCAGCATGTGTTGATCCATCAGCACCAACTAATCCTGCTCTATCTATCGCAAATCTAACTGGTAAACTTTGGATGGCAACATCGTGGACAACTTGATCATATGCTCTCTGTAAAAATGTAGAATAAATTGCAGCATATGGTTTGTATCCTTCGGTTGCTAGACCGGCTGCAAAAGTTACAGCATGTTGTTCCGCTATTCCAACATCAAACATTCTATTTGGAAACTCCTTGCCAAAAATATCCATGCCAGTCCCTCCAGGCATCGCAGCTGTTATTCCAACTATTTTGCTATCTTTTTTAGCATGTTTAACTAACGTGTTTGCAAATACTTTTGTATAAGCTGGGAGATTTGATTTGCTCTTTACTTGTTCACCAGTCTCAACATTAAATTTTGACACTCCATGATAATGATCATTTGCTTTTTCTGCATAAGAATAACCTTTTCCTTTTTGAGTTTTGATATGAATCATTATAGGACCCTCATGTCTTGATTCTTTTGCATTTTTTAAAATTGGAACTAGGCTTGATAAATCATGACCATCTATAGGACCTGCATAATAAAAACCAAGTGAACTAAACAATGTACCTCCAGTAACTGCTGAACGGAAAAAATCCTCTGCTTTTCCTGCTTTAGCACTAAATCTTTTTGAAAATGCAGATGTAATTAATTTTAAGGTTTCTCTAAGACTAAAATATATTTTACCAGTAAATAATTTTGCCAAGTAAGTTCTCATTGCTCCAACTGGTTTTGCAATTGACATGTCGTTATCATTTAAAATAACAATCATTTTTGTCTTAGATGCTCCAGCATTATTCATGGCTTCATAGGCCATACCTGCACTCATCGCGCCATCACCTATTACAGCTATTACATTGGAAGACTTATTTTCTAATTTATTTGCCTCTGCAATTCCTAATGCAGATGAAATAGATGTTGAACTATGTGCCGCTCCAAATGGGTCATACTCGCTTTCAGATCTTTTTGTAAAACCTGATAAACCATCGCCCTGTCGTAAAGTTCTAATTTTATCTTTTCTTCCAGTTAGAATTTTATGTGGGTAAGATTGATGGCCAACATCCCATATTAATTTATCATTTGGGGTATCAAAAACATAATGAAGTGCAACTGTCAATTCAACAACTCCCAAACCAGCACCAAGGTGACCTCCTGTTTCTGAAACAGCACTTATCATTTCCTCCCTCACCTCATCTGCTACTTTTTGTAAATTATTTTCAGAAACTTTTCTTAAATCAGATGGAAAATTGATATTATTTAAAAATTGATAATTTTTTTTCATTTTTTTCTATTCAGTATATAGCCTAATGTTTCATTTATTTTTTCAGATCTTGAACCATATTTTTTTAAATTCTTATTAATATCTTTTATTATCTTATCACAATACTTAAGTGAGTCATCATAGCCTATTAAATTTATAAGTGTTGCCTTGCCTTTTTTTTGATCTTTTCCTGTTTTTTTCCCAGCTTCCTTAGAATTACTTTTCAGATCAATTAAATCATCAGCTATTTGGAATAATAAACCAATTTTTGATCCAATATTTTCAAAAAATTTAATTTCTTGGATTGTTTTTTTCTTAATTATTGCTGGAGCTGCACAACAAAAACTAAATAACATTCCAGTTTTTTTTATTTCCATTTCTAATATTTTATTCCTTGATATTTTCTTTCTCTCATAACTTAAATCTAAATATTGCCCACCAGCTATTCCTAGATGTCCTGAACATTCTGATAATTTTTTGATTAGGTTGATCTTTATCTTTTCATTTAATTTCAATTTAGGACTTGATAAAATTTCAAAAGCTAAAGTCAGTAATGAATTTCCTGCCAGAACTGCTGTGGACTCACCAAATTTAATGTGAGCTGAAGGTTTTCCTCTTCTTATATCATCATCATCCATGCAGGGTAGATCATCATGAATAAGAGAATAAGCATGAATACATTCAACAGCCGACCCAACTATTATCAATGTTTTGTAATCTATTGAAAATAATGACCCTAAGTCCATTAAGATTTTAGATCTTATTTTTTTTCCACCTGGAAACAAACCATACATCATGGGTGACTTTAGCTGAGAATATTTCTGTGAATTAATATATTTTTTAAGGAAAATATTTGTATCCTTAGCTATTTTATTAAGCTGTTTTTTCATTTTTTTTAGTTATCTCTTTAACCTTTTTATTTGTCTCTTCCCCAATAGATTTAAAATTTTTATGAAATTTCTTTTCAATAATATTATTTAATTTTAGAAGTTCTTGATAACTATCAACTGAATTGTTTAGATCATTTTCCTTCTCTAGAGACTCTATAATCTTATTTGCTTTTTCTGTAAGCTCCTCAACTGAATACTGATCATAATCAAGTGGTAATATTTTATCTTTCATATAATAATAATTATTAATACATGAAATCTATTCAATCAAATATCAAAAAAGCAAAAAAATATTTAGATAATAATCATTGTATTGCGGTACCAACAGAAACTGTTTATGGATTGGCTGCAAACGCTTACTCGAATAGTGCAGTTAAGAAAATATTTAGTCTTAAAAAAAGACCATTAAATAATCCTCTAATTGTCCATTATTACGATATTCAAAGACTTAAAGAAGACTGTGATATAAATGATAATTTAGTTAAACTTTACAAAAAATTTTCTCCAGGTCCGATAACTTATGTTCTGAAATTAAAAAATAACTCAAAAATATCAAAATTTGTCACTAATAATAAAAAAAGTATTGCCGTACGTTTCCCTAAACATAAATTGTTAAGAAATTTATTAAAAAATTTAGATTATCCGGTAGCGGCACCTAGTGCAAATATATCCTCAAGATTAAGTTCAGTTAAACCATCTGATGTAAAAGAAGAATTTGGTTCAAAAATAAAATATATTTTAAATGGAGGAAAAAGTAAAATTGGAGTTGAGTCTACAATACTAAACCTTTTAGAAAAGCCCTCACTTTTAAGATATGGAGGCCTAGATACTAAAAAAATCGAAAATGTTTTAAAAAAAAAATTATTAATTAATACAAATTCAAAAAAAAAATTATCACCTGGTTTATTTCCGTTACATTACTCACCCGGGATACCTTTAAGAGTCAATGTTAAAAAACCAAAAAAAGATGAGGCTTATTTATTAATTAAAAAAAGAAAATCAAAATTAAAAAACTATTATTATTTATCCAAAATGAAAAATATAGATGAGGCTGCAAAGAATTTATATTCAACTTTAAGAAAAATTAAAAACGATGGTTTTAAAAAGATTGCAGTTGAGGCGATTCCAAACAAAGGTCTTGGCAAAACAATTAATGATAGATTAAAGAGAGCCTCTAAATATTGATGACAAATTCTATTGAAGTAATAAATCTATCAAAACAATATAAAGATAAAGTAGCAGTAACTAATATAAATTTTAAAATTAATGAAAATGAAATGGTTGGTTTATTGGGACCTAATGGATGTGGAAAAACTACAACTATTGGAATGATTTTAGGATTATTAAAACCAAGTAGTGGTGAGGTTTTAATCAACGGAGAAAATATTGAAAAAAACAAAATCTCACTTCTTCACAAAATGAATTTTATTTCACCATATATTGAATTACCTAAAAAACTTAAAGTTAAACAAAATTTAATTGTTTATGGAAAATTATATAATATTCAAAATTTAAATGACCGAATAGATCACCTTGCAAATAAACTTAGATTAAAAGACCTTTTAAACAAAATTACAGGAGAACTTTCTTCTGGACAAAAAAACAGGGTAAGTCTTGCTAAAGCTTTAATAAATGATCCAACGGTACTTTTGTTGGATGAACCCACTGCCTCATTAGATCCTGAAACTGGTGATTTTGTAAGATCGTTTTTAGAAGAATACAAAAAGGAAAAAAAAATATCAGTTTTGCTTGCCTCTCATAATATGGAAGAAGTAAAAAGATTATGTAGTTCTGTTTTAATGATGAAAGATGGTTTAATAGTGGATAGAGGAACTCCTGAAGAGTTAATAACAAAGTATGGAAGAAGAAATTTAGAAGAAGTATTTTTAGAAATTGCGAGAAAATAAAAATGAATTTAATGAGAATTTATGGTCTTTTTTTAAGACACTTTTATTTAATAACTAGATCATTTCCAAGAATATTAGACTTAATTTATTGGCCTTCAATTCAAATTACTCTCTGGGGATTTATTTCTAATTTTTTTGCAGCTCATAGTAATTACTACAGTGGTGCGGTAGGAGTTATTCTTTCATGTGCAATTCTTTATGATTTTTTATTTAGAACCAGTATTGGCTTTAATATGTTGTTTTTGGAGGAAATTTGGAGCAGAAATTTTACAAACTTATTTATTGCACCAATGAAAATTAGTGAGATAATTGTCTCTCTAGTTTTAACAGCTTTAATTAGAGCATTAATTGGTTTAATCCCGGCTATACTATTAACTTCTCCATTGTTTGGAATTTCATTGTTAAAACTTGGTTTTCCTTTGGCTTTTCTTTTCTTAAGTTTATATTTATTTGGAATTACGCTTGGTCTACTTGTGTCAGCAGGATTATTAAGATTTGGTCCATCTTTTGAAAATATTGCATGGTCTACAATGTTTTTGTTAGCACCTTTTGGCTGTATATACTACCCAGTTGAAATATTACCAGAAATATTCCAATCAATCGCTTTCGCATTGCCATTAGTATATATTTTTGAGGAGACTAGAAATATTTTAGTTAATGGAACAGTCAATTATGAAAATATAATAAATGCAGTCTATCTTAATGGGTTTTATTTAATTTTATCAATATCCGTATTTTATTACTCTTTCGATAAAGCAAGAGAAAAAGGAACTTTGATAAACATGGGAGAATAAATTGGTGCGCCTGCTAGGAGTCGAACCCAGAACCTCCTGATCCGAAGTCAGGCGCTCTATCCAGTTGAGCTACAAGCGCATATAGTATTAATATTATATTTTATGGAAAAAAACATTAATTTTATCGTCAAAGAGGATGAGAAGAATTTAAGGGTTGATGTTTTAATTAACAAAAGAGAGGAATTAATTAGTAGAACTAGGATTAAAAATTTAATTTTAAAAGAAAAGTTAACACTAAATAATGAAATAATTAAAAGTCCGTCAAAAAAAGTCTCAATTGGTGATACTATAAATCTTAAAATTCCAGAGCCTGAAATAGCATCCCTTAAACCTTACGAATTTAAATTAGAAATAATATACGAAGATGATGATCTATTAGTAATTAATAAACCTGCTGGAATAATCATGCATCCAGGAGCTGGAAATTATGATAAGACAATTGTTAATGCATTGATGCATTATGACAAGGATTCTTTATCAAATATAGGTGACGAGTTAAGACCTGGTATTGTTCATAGAATTGATAAAAACACATCTGGTTTAGTTGTAATTGCAAAAAACAATGAAACTCATGAAAATTTATCAAAACAATTTAGTGATCATACAATTATAAGAGAGTACCAACTTTTAATATGGGGAAAATTAAGACCATCCTCAGGAAGGATTGAAACATTTATAACTCGTAGTTCAAAAAATAGACAGCTAATGGAAGTTAGTAGTTCTAAAGGTAAGAAAGCTATAACAAATTATAAAACACTTGAAATTTTTGAAAATCAAAAAACACCAACTTTAAGTTTTGTTGAATGTAAATTAGAAACAGGAAGAACACATCAGATAAGAGTTCATATGAACTTTAAAGGTAATAGTCTAGTTGGAGATGACAAATATAAAAAAAAATATAAAAAATTAAAAAATATTGATTTTGATATCCAAAATTCAATTACTAAATTAAATAGACAATTCCTGCATGCAAAAACTTTAGGATTTATACATCCACGTACTAAGAAAGAGATGATTTTTTCCTCACTTTTGCCACAAGATCTTAATAATATTCTAAAAATGCTTAGAAACACTGAAGAATTAATTATTGAAAAATAGGTATAATTAATTAAATAAACACTGCTATGAGCACAACAATGAGCAACAATCTGCCAACCCTTTCTAATGAAGGTGGACTATCTGCATATTTAGAGCAGATTAAAAAATTTCCGATGTTAGCTGCAGAAGAGGAATATATGCTAGCAAAAAACTGGAAAACGACTGGTAATATTAAAGCTGCAGAAAAACTAGTCACTAGTCACTTAAGATTAGTTGCGAAGATTGCTATGGGCTACAAAGGATATGGTTTACCTATTAATGAAATGATTTCAGAGGGAAATGTAGGTCTAATGCAAGCTGTTAAGAAATTTGAACCAGAAAAAGGTTTTAGATTGGCAACTTATGCAATGTGGTGGATTAAGGCCTCTATTCAAGAATATATTTTAAGATCTTGGAGTCTAGTCAAAATTGGAACTACTACTGCTCAAAAAAAATTATTTTTTAATTTAAAAAAAATTAAAAATCAAATTTCTCCAGAGACTGAAGGAGACTTAAGAGATGAACATGTTGATCATATAGCAAATAAGCTCGATGTGAGTAAAGAAGAAGTCGTTTCAATGAATAGAAGACTTTCTGGCAAGGAGTTTTCGCTAAATGCTCAAGTTGGAGAAGATGGCGATGAATGGCAAGACTGGCTGGTTGATAAAGAACTTGATCATGATTTAAAATTTGCTCACCACGAGGAAATGGAGCAAAGAAAAGATTTATTAAAAGATTCTATTAAAGTTCTTAACGATAGAGAAAGAGAAATTTTATACTCTAGAAGACTAAATGATGACCCAACTACACTAGAGGATTTAAGTATAAAATATAAAATTAGCAGAGAAAGAGTTAGACAAATTGAAAATAAAGCATTTGAAAAACTCCAAAAGCATATGCTTCTATTAGCTAAATCAAAAAATCTTTTGCCCGCAAACTAAACTTCAAAAGGGTTTTCAATTAAGATAGTATCATCTCTTTCTGGACTAGTTGAAATACTTGATACTTTTGCACCAATGAAATCTTCTACTGCAAAAATATATTTTTTTGCATTTTCGGGTAACGAGTCCATATTTTTGACTCCACTTGTAGAAACTTTCCATCCAGGAAAAGTTTCATAAATTGGTTTTATTTTTATCTGGTCTTCTACAGCGGCAGGTAAATAATCTAATCTTTTACCATCAAGATCATAAGCAACACACATTTTAATTTCATCTAATTCATCAAGTACATCTAATTTTGTTAAAGCGATACCATCAATTCCTGAAACTTTAATAGTTTGCCTAACTAAAACACCATCAAACCATCCACATCTTCTTTTTCTGCTTGTAACTGTTCCAAATTCTTTACCGCGTGTTCCTAAAAGTTCACCGATATCATCTGTTAACTCCGTAGGAAAAGGACCTTCTCCAACTCTTGTTGTGTAAGCTTTTGTAATACCAAGAACATAATTTATCGAATTAGGGCCACAACCAGTACCAGTCGCTGCGCTTGAAGCAACAGTATTAGATGAAGTTACAAATGGATAAGTTCCATGATCTACATCAAGTAATATACCTTGAGCTCCTTCGAATAAAATTTTTTTTTTTTGTTTTTTAAATTGATCAATCTTTAACCAAACTGGCTGAGAGAATTCTAATATTTTTGGTGCTATTTTAAGCAAATCAGATTTAAGCTTATCTTTTTCAAAAATTTTTTTTCCTAGACCTTTTCTAATTGCATTATGATGAACTAATACTGAGTCGAGTCTTTGATCTAAATTTTTTTCAGATCTTAGATCCATAACTCTTATAGATCTTCTTCCAACTTTATCTTCGTATGCAGGTCCAATTCCACGTCTTGTAGTTCCTATTTTGCTTTTTCCTGCTGCATCCTCTCTAATCTCATCCATTTCTCTATGAAAAGGCAAAATTAAATTTGCAGACTCCGAAATAATAAAATTATTTACATTTACTTCTACGCCCTTAGATTTTATTTCTTCTATTTCCTCTAATAAAGCCCATGGATCTACGACAACTCCATTGCCGATAATTGATATTTTACTTTTTCTAACTATTCCAGATGGCAGTAGTCTCAATTTATATGTAACACCATCAATCACTAAAGTATGGCCAGCATTGTGACCTCCTTGGAATCTTATTACTACATCAGCCTGTTCAGATAACCAATCAACAATTTTTCCTTTACCTTCGTCACCCCATTGAGATCCAACAACGACTATATTTTTCATTATTTAAATTTTCTGATTACTTTTAGGGAAGTGAGATGGTTAATTGGGCCATTACCTTTTCCATATTTAGGGTTTGATTTTATTGCAGAATTTACATACTTAATCCCAAGCTCACAAGATTTCTTTACTGTTTTTCCACATGATAAAAATGTTGTTACTGAGCTAGACAAAGTACAACCTGTACCATGAGTATTCTTTGTTTTGTGACGCTCGCTTTTAAAGATCTTTAGATCTTTTGTGTTAATTAAAATATCTAATACATTTTTATGTTTTAAATGACCACCTTTTATAAGCACATTTTTAGCTCCTAAACCTATAAGTTTATTAGCGGCAAAAATCATATCCTCTTTAGTTAAAATTTTTGTTTTAGTTAAAATTTCTGCCTCAGGAATATTGGGAGTAATAAGTGATACTTTTTTAATTAGTTTTAATTTTAAAAATTGAATAGCTTTACTATCTATCAGTTTAGCCCCTCCTTTAGCAACCATTACTGGGTCTAATACGATTTTTTTAACTTTGATTACATCCAAAGCTTTTAGTACCATTCTAATAACTTCTGAAGAATGCAGCATACCAATTTTTATTGCATCAGGTCTTATATCTTTACAACTATAAATAATTTGATTAAAAATTTCTTTTGGATTAATCCCAACAATTGATTTTACACCTGTGGTATTTTGTGATGTAACTGCTGTTATTGCAGTCATTGCATAAGAACCAAGAGCAGTGATAGTTTTTATATCAGCCTGAATACCTGCTCCACCAGATGAGTCAGATCCTGCAATAATTAAAATTTTAGAATTAGGTTTCAATTTATTTAATTTTTTTCGTAATCATGTTCACACATTTATATAGAAGAGCTTTGTTTTCACTTTCTCCCATTACTCTTATTTTAGACTCTGTACCTGATTTTCTTACTAAAATTCTTCCTTTACCTCTTATTAATTTATCTGCATTTTTTATAATTTTTTTTATCTCTGGTTTGTTAATAATATTTTTATCTTTTACTTCGATATTTTCTAAGAGCTGAGGTGTTTTCTTAAATTGTTCAAAAAATTCACTTGCCTTTTTTCCTTTTCTTAAAGCAAAAAGAGCTTCTAAGGCTACTAACAAACCATCTCCTGTAGTTGCAAATTTACCTAAAATAATATGTCCTGATTGTTCGCCACCTAAATTAAAATTATATTTTTGCATTTTTTCTTTAACATATCTATCTCCAACATTTGCTCTTAAAAATTTTATTCCTATTGATTTAAAATATTTTTCTAAACCATAATTTGACATTAATGTTCCAACAACTCCTCCTTTTAACATTTTTTTATTTTTCCATCTTGTTGCTAAAGCGGCTATAATTTGATCTCCATCTATTATATTACTTTTCTCATCACACATAATAATTCTGTCAGCATCTCCGTCTAAAGATATTCCGATATGAGCTTTATATTTTTTTACAGCAGACCTAATATTTCTTGGAAAAGTTGATCCACATTTTTTATTAATATTTAAACCATTTGGATTAATACCTATTGCTATCACTTTAGCTCCTAATGATTTCAATAATTCAGGACCTGCCTTATAACCAGCGCCGTTTGCACAGTCGATTACTATTCTTAGTCCTCTTAAATTGAACTCTTTTGTGAAATTTTTTTTTAATATTTTAATATAATTTTTGGTGCCTGTTTCTAATCTTTTGACTCTTCCTAATTTTTCAGAATGCGAAAGATTTTTTGAGATTTTCTTATCAATGAGACTCTCAATTTTTTTTTCTATTTTATCTGATAACTTCATTCCATCAGGACCAAACAATTTTAAACCGTTGTCAAAATGTGGATTATGAGAAGCAGTAATCATTATACCCATGTTTGCCTTCATCTCTTTTGTTAACATAGCCAACGCATTAGTTGGTAAGGGTCCTAGAGTATAAACATGCATACCAGCTGAAGCCAAACCTGAGACAAGAGCTGGTTCAAGTGTATATCCAGATAATCTCGTATCTTTTGCAATTATTGCTGTTTGTTTTCTTTTTTTTTGAGATTTAAAGTATGTTCCACTAGCAAGTCCAAATTTAAAGAACATATCTCCATTTATATATTTGCTATTAACTGCTCCTCTTATTCCATCTGTTCCAAAATATTTTTTTGCCATTAATTTTTGATTATCTGATTAAAAACTTTAATACCTTGTATAACTTCATTAACATCATGAATTCTTAAAATGTGAATTCCTTGCATCATTAAATAAATTGAAGAAGCCATAGTTCCACCAATCCTTGTTTCGCTATCATTTTTTTTTGATATATCTTTAATAAATCTTTTTCTTGAATTCCCTACTAGTATAGGAAAACCTAATGAATGAAAAATAGAAATACCTCTTATAAGATTCATATTATGTTTCAAATTTTTTCCAAATCCAATTCCAGGATCTAAAATTATATTATTGTGTTTAATACCTTTAGACCTTATTAACTTAATCTTATCTTCAAAATAATCATATATATCTAATAATTCATTTTTATATTTTGGATACTTTTGCATATTTTCTGGTGTCCCAACTGAATGCTGTATTACAAATGGAATTTTATACTTTTTTAAAACATTTATTGTTTTAGGATCATGACTTAATCCCGAAACATCATTAATAAGTTTAACCCCCATTCTAATACCATTTTCCATAATTGCAGATTTTCTTGTGTCTAAAGATATTGGTATTTTTTTTACAATTAATTTTAATGTCTTATTAATTCTATACCATTCTCGATTTTCATTTACTTCCTTCGATCCTGGTCTAGTAGACTCTCCACCAACATCTACTAACGAAGCGCCAGTTTTGTATAAATTGATAGCATGACTGACGCCTTTATTTTTTTTGTTGAATTTTCCTCCATCGGAAAAACTATCAGGAGTTAGATTTAACACACCCAATATATTAGGAATTTTTTTAAAATTTAAATTTGAAAAATTTGTTTTTTTTGATCTAATTTTTTTTAAATCTGAATTTATTTTCGTTTTTAATTTTTTTGGTAAATTTCTAATTTTATTTATTGAAATTTTTCTAATTTTTTTTCTTGTAATTATCTCAACATGGTCAAAAGATATTTCTTTAATCTGATGTAAAGGGATAGATTGTTTTTTATTTACTAAAATTTTTGATTGTTTGCCGAAGTAGAAATTACACGCTCTTGTGTAATATCTTGGCATTATTTATTAATGAACAATTTTTGGTTTCAAACCCATCGCACCCAAAGCTGAATCTTGATCATTTTTTGATTCTGGATTATCTAAAATTTTATCTTTAGGGTATAAATTTTTATTAATTATATTCTCTATTTCTTCACCGGTTAAAGTCTCATAAGTTATTAGAGCTTTTGCAATTTTATGTAAGTCATCTATTTTTTCTGTTAAAATTTCCTTAGCTTTATTATATCCTTCATCTACAAGCTTTCTTATTTCTTTATCAATTTTCTGAGCAACTTCCTCAGAAACTGATTGTGTTTGAGTAACAGATCTTCCTAAAAATACTTCTTCTTGATTTTCTCCGTATTCTACCGGGCCCATTTCCTCACTCATTCCATATTTTGTTACCATTGCTCTTGCTAACTGTGTGGCCTGGTTAATATCAGAGCCATTTCCTCCACCTGCTCCTGTAGATATATTATCTTTTCCAAAAATTAATTCTTCCGCAACTCTACCTCCAAAACAAACTGCTAATCTTGCCTTAAGATATTTAATTGAGTAACCGTGTTTGTCTCTTTCAGGTAAGTTCATTACCATTCCAAGAGCTCTTCCTCTTGGTATAATAGTAGCTTTATGAATTGGATCATAGCTTGGCATATTAAACGACACTAGAGCATGTCCACCTTCATGGTATGCAGTTAGTTTTTTCTCATCTTCTGTCATGACCATTGAACGTCTTTCAGCACCCATCATAACCTTATCTTTTGCTTCCTCAAATTCTAGTAATGTGACTATCCTTTTATTTTTTCTCGCTGCTAACAAGGCTGCTTCATTAACTATATTTGCAAGATCAGCTCCTGAAAAACCTGGTGTTCCTCTTGCAATTGTTCTTAAATTAACATCTGGCGCCATTTTTATTTTTTTTACATGAACTTTTAAAATTTTTTCTCTTCCTATAATATCTGGGTTTGATACCACTACCTGTCTATCAAATCTTCCTGGTCTTAATAAAGCTGGATCCAGCACATCTGGTCTGTTTGTTGCAGCTATAATTATGACACCTTCATTTGTATCAAAACCATCCATTTCAACTAACAACTGGTTTAAGGTTTGTTCTCTCTCATCATTTCCACCCCCTAAACCTGCCCCTCTACTTCTTCCAACAGCATCTATCTCATCTATAAAAATAATACATGGAGAATTTTTTTTACCTTGTTCAAACATATCTCTTACTCTAGATGCTCCTACTCCAACGAACATCTCAACAAAATCAGAACCTGAAATAGTGAAAAACGGAACACCTGCTTCGCCCGCAATTGCCCTTGCTAATAAAGTTTTACCAGTTCCCGGGGGTCCAACAAGCAAAGCTCCTCTTGGAATTTTACCACCCAACCTACTAAACTTTTTTGGGTCTTTTAGGAACTCTACCATTTCTTCTACTTCTTCTTTAGCTTCCTCTACACCAGCAACATCATTAAAAGTAACCTTTCCTTTTAATTCATTCATCATTTTAGCTTTTGATTTTCCAAATCCCATTGCTCCACCTTTGCCACCTTGCATTTGTCTCATAAAGAAAATCCATACTGCAATAAGCAGCAACATAGGAAACCATGATAAGAGCACACCAAATAATGAAGGCATTTTTTCCTCTAGAGGTGCTGCTGAAATACTTACACCTTTCTCTGATAATTTTTCTATAAGATTTGGATCATTGGGAGCATAGGTTGAAAAAGAATTTCCATTTGAGTAAACACCTTTGATGTTATTTCCTTGGATCTCAACTTTTAATACCTCACCGTTTTCAACTGAATTTAAAAAATCTGAAAATATTATTTGATTACCACCTCTAATATTAGACTGAGGATTTTTAAACATATTATAAAGACCTATAGTTAAAAAAACTATAATTCCCCACATTGCTAGATTTTTTAAATTCATAGATCTAAAATAAGAATTATTATTAAATTAACAAGTGACAAAATATCAGTTATTTCATCGACTTTAACGCTCTTTTGATACTATAACTGAGTTATTTACCTTCTTTATTATACAGTTTCCTAAAGTGGTCATGAATGAGTTGTCACTTTTAATTTGATAAATTAATTTATCAATTTTTTTTCCTCTTACTGGGTAGTATTTTTTACCAACACTTTTTAGTACTTCTGTGAGAGACCTAAAAACCACTTCCTCTGGCTGTAGAAAAAAATTTTTATTCAAAATAACAAACTTATTAATATTTGAAATTGTTGAATTATCTTTTAAATTTTTTTCTACAAAGTATTGTATTGAATCATTAGCGAATCTTAAATTTTTAATCGTTAAATTAAATTTATCATTATCCAATCCCTCTAATTCCAAGTGCTTTATAAAATTTCTAATTTTTACTCTTTTAAATTCATCATTTTTATTCGAGGAATCTTCAATATAATTTTTAAAAACTTTTTTTGTAATATATTCTAAATTTTGTTTAGAAAATTTTAACAAAGGTCTAATCAAATTAACATTTTGTAGAATAGTTTTTTGATCAAATGACACCATGCCATTTAAACCACTGCCTCTCAAAATTCTAATAAAAAAATTCTCTTTTAAATCATCCTTATGATGACCTAATAAAATATTTTTTATTTTAAATTTTTTTGCCTTGTTGATCATGAGTGCATATCTTTTATCTCTTGCAATTGATTGAATATTGCTTTTTGGTTTTTTTCCAATCCAGGTTAAAATCTCAAGATTGGTAGACAATTTTTTTAGAAGTAATTTTACAAATTTTGCCTCTTTTGTTGAATTATTTCTAAGTTTATGATCAACATGAAAATATTTTACTTTTATATGTTTTTTAATTGAATAAATTTTTGATAAAAAACATAAAGCTAGACTGTCTGGTCCACCAGAAACCGCAACAATAAAATCCTCTTTTAAATCAAGATTTTTTTCAAATTTTTTATAAATTTTAGAAGTTTGTTTATCTTTTAATTGATTTAATAAAAACTTATGAGTCTTGTTTGATGCATTCAAATTTTTTGGACTCATATTTTGCTTTTTGTATTACAGACTGGTTAGCATTAGGATATTGTAATTCTACACCATTTATCATTTTACATCCTTGATCTTTTTCACCAATTTGAACCATTGATACCCCAAGTTTTAATAGATTAATTGGAGCTTTTTTTCCTTTAGGATATTTTTGGTAACCCTCTAAATAAGCAGAAGCTGCATCAGTATATAATTGTCTAATTCTGAATGTTTCTGCATACCAATATTGTGCACTACCAGCTAACTCATGATCAGGGTTAGATATAACAAACTCCCTAAATGCTCTTTCTGCTGTGCTATAGTCTCCAACTTTTAAAAAACTGGTAGCAAATTCATATTGCTCATTCGTACTTAAGTTTGATGGTAGTATTTTTTCTTCAGATTGAAAAGTTTCGGTTACAATTGAAGCTGTAGTTTCTACAGATTGAATTTGTTGTGAGGTTTCATTTGTCTCTGTATCTTTATAAGAAACTGTTCCTAAATCTTGAGGTTGAGAACTTCCAGGTAAAATTTTTTTTTCATCCACTTTAGGTTTCAAGCTTAATTGATTTTCTGAATTTGAGTCATTTACTGAACTGATATTATTCTCTATGTCTTGAAATCTAATTTGATTGTCAGCTTGAATTTTGGAAAGACGAGTGGATAATTTATCTAATTTGAAATTTATTTCCTCAAATTTATTCGTAAGTTCTCTAAATTGATTTTCAACTTCAGCTAATTTTAATAGATGTCTGGTTAGCACGTCTTCAGAATTTTGGTCTAATTCTGATGCAACAATATTACTCGTTTTTTGAGTATCAATTGATCCAGAGTATACAGCTCTTTCTAAAGTTTTAAGATCATTTTTTATAATTTCTAATGTCTCATAAATATTATGATTGTCAGCAATAGAAAAATTTATAAAAAAAAAATTAAAAATAATAAATACTTTTAAAGTAATAGTTTTAATTATTTTTCTCATTTAAGTTTGATTTTTTATTATAAAAATGGCAAAAAAAAGACCCTAAAACCAATATAGTTTTAGGGTCTTATATATAAATTTATTAATTTGCCTTAACAGTTACTGATCTTCTATTTTTTGACCAGGCTAAAGGATTTGAACCAGAGTCTACTGGTCTCTCCTTTCCATAGCTTAAGACGGTAATTCTGTCTGAAGATATTCCATAAGTCATTAGATAATCTTTAGCTGCATTAGCTCTTCTTTCACCTAAAGCTAAATTGTATTCTCTAGTTCCTCTTTCATCCGCATGTCCTTCAAGCACTACATTGATGCTAGAATTTTTTCTAAGCCATGATGCTTGAGCTCTAAGAGTTTCTCTAGATGCAGTTGTTAAGATTGACTCATTTGTTGCAAAGAATACTCTGTCTGGAACACCATCAGCCAAATATTTAACCGTATCTGTTCCCGTGTAAACATCACCTTGCATTTGTCCTTTGGTATCTGCAATTTCTTTTTTTGTTGCGCAGGCCGATAACACTAAACAAGCTGTTAGTATTAAAAGTGTGTTTTTTAAAATTTTGTTTAATCTCATTAAATTGCTCCTTGCTGCTAATTTCAATTTCTTGACTTTTTCACATGTAAATAGAGGTTTCAAGTCTAAAAATCAAGAAATTTAAAAAAATTAATCAATTAATTACTCAATAAAGATGACCATGATGGGTCAGATGCATCAGTTGGTGTCTTTATTTGACGCTCATTGTAACCTGTCAAATCAATAGACCATAATTTTGCAGAAAAACCCTCACCTTTAGCGTTAGTTTTTGTTTCCCTATAAAAAATTAATACTCTTCCATTTGATGACCAGGAAGGAGCTTCTTGATAATAATTTTCTGTTAACAATCTTTCTCCACTACCATCAGTTCTCATTACACCTATATAAAATTTACCTTTATGCAATTTTGTGAATGCTATTAAATCTCCCCTGGGAGACCAAACAGGTGTTCCATATAAACCATTTCCAAAAGAAATTCTTTTTACATCTGAACCATCATTTTTCATTACATAAATTTGCTGATAGCCACTTCTATCCGAATTAAAAGTTATGTATTTACCATCTGGGGAATATGATGGAGAAGTGTCGATTGATGGATGATTAGTAATTTTCTCTACTATTCTGTTTTCTAGGTCCATTGTATAAATATCAGATTTTCCATCTTTGGCAAAACTCATTATTATCTTTTTACCATCAGGTGAAAATCTTGGTGCAAAAGTCATGCCTGGGAAATCACCTACAACTTCTTGGGTGCCTGTCTCAATATCTAAAAGATAAACTCTTGGCATATTCTTAAAATAAGACAAATAAGTTACCATTTGGCTTGTAGGATTAAATCGGGGAGTTAATACCAATTCATTACCTAAAGTTAAAAATTTATTATTTTCTCCATCTTGATCCATTATTGCTAATTTTTTAATTCTTTGAGTTTTTGGTCCTTCTTCCGCAACATAAATTATTCTTGTATCAAAATATCCCTTTTCACCAGTCAATCTTTCATAAACCTTATCAGAAATTATATGTCCTACTCTTCTCCAATTATTTGGTACAGTTGTAAAAGCTAGAGCAATCATTTCTTTTGCTGCCAAAACATCCCATAATCTAAACTCTACTCTTAATTTATTATCGACGTAATTTACCTTACCAGTAATAAGAGCTTGGGCTTTAATTAAATTCCAATCTTCGAATCTTGGTTTTAAATTTGCAATATCTGGCTCTTGTAGAAAAGCTTTTTTATCCAATGGATTAAACAAACCCGATGTTCTTAAATTATT
>CACDQA010000008.1 GCA_902554745.1 uncultured Pelagibacteraceae bacterium | reverse complement strand
TTTTATGAATTAGATGCAAATAAAAGACCAAAAGAAAAAGACTGCATGTTCTTAAGTTCACATGAGCCTTGCAGTATGTGTTTGAGTGCAATTACATTTTCTGGATTTGATAATTTTTATTATTTGTTTCCGTATACTGCCACAAATGATGAATTTAATATTCCACATGATTTAAATATACTCAAAGAAGTATTTAAAATTAATAATGGAGAATATAATAAAGAAAATTCCTATTGGAAAAGTCAGAATATAAACTTACTTATTGAAAATTTACCTTCTTCAAAAAAAGAAGATATTTTAAATCAATTAGACGAAATTAAAAAAAAATATCAAAAATTATCAAATCAATATCAGGAAAATAAGGATGGAAATTCTATACCATTAAATTAATTAATGAATACAAACCTTAAAATTTCAAATGTAACTAAAATATATCCTGGGTGTGTTGCAAACGACAATGTTTCACTCGAGTTTAATAGCGGTAAAATTTATGCTCTTCTTGGAGAAAATGGTGCTGGAAAATCTACACTAGTTAAAATTCTATCAGGCGTCATCATTCCTGACGAAGGTAAAATTTATTTAAATGAAAATAATCTAAAGCTTAATTCGCCATTGGATGCAAAAAAAAATGATATCGGAATGGTATTCCAGCATTTTAATCTTTTTGAAACTTTGTCCGTATTTGAAAACTTAATAATAGATTCAGATGAACAAAGAGAAAGTTTAAGAGAAAAAATTGATACAATTATAAAAAAATATAATTTTTCAATTGATCTTGATATTCCTGTTCTAAATCTATCAGCAGGTCAAAAACAGAAAGTGGAAATAATAAGATGCCTAATAAGGAGTCCAAAAGTTTTAATAATGGATGAACCAACATCTGTATTAACGGAACAAGAAACGAGTGAATTATTCTTATCTTTGAAAAAATTTTCAGAAGAAGGAATTTTAATAATTTATATTACACATAAACTAAAGGAAGTTATGCAGCTTTGTGATGAAGTTGCTGTAATGAGAAGAGGAAAGTTAGTTTCTGTAAGTGAAATAAAGAACGAAAATATTGAGTCACTTGCTAACAAAATGGTGGGTCAGAACCTAAAAACAATTAAGAAAAAAAAAGCAAAAACTTCATCAGATCAATTAATTAAAATAACGAATCTTAATTTTACAAGTGAAGATCCCTTTGAAACAAATTTAATGGATATTAATTTTTCTGTTAATCGAGGGGAGTGTTTAGGAATTGCTGGTATATCAGGAAACGGACAAAGTGAATTATTTCAAGTATTAAGTGGTGAAATTATTTCGGAAAAGAACTCTATAGAATTTAACAATAATTACATAGGAGATTTAAGTCCTCAAGAAAGAAGAGAATATTTGATGGCCTTTTCTCCAGAGGATAGGCTTGAGCAGGCTGCAATTCCACAAATGAAAATTTTTGAAAATGTAGCTCTTAACAATTTTAAATCATCAAATTTTTTTAATAATGGATTAATAAACGAAAACAAAATTAAAGAACATTCCAAAAAAATAATTTCAGATTTTAATGTTAATACGGACAACATTGAATTAAAAAGCCAATTTTTGTCTGGAGGTAATCTTCAAAAATTAATTATTGGAAGAGAATTAATAACTTCTCCAGATTTATTAATTTGTTTTAATCCAACTTGGGGTCTGGATGTTGGAGCAATAAATTATATCCACGAAACATTGATTAAAATAAATGAACAAAATAAATCAATTATATTAATATCTACAGACACTGATGAGTTATTAAAATTAAGTGATAAAATTTCAGTAATTCATAAAGGAAAATTGTCAACAATTATGAATGCTGAAGAAGTTACCTCTGAAAAACTTGGGATACTAATGGGAGGAGCAAATTGATTAAAATCGTAAAAAGAGATCAACCATCAAGAGCTATTTTTTTCTTTACACCTGTGTTAGCTATTTTTCTAACATTAGTAGCAGGAGGTTTGATTTTTTTTATTTTAGGTTTTAAACCATTTGAAGCTCTTAAATTTTTTTTCATAGTTCCAATTGCAGATAAATATGGTTTCAGTGAATTACTATTAAAAGCTACACCTCTTTGTTTAATTGCAATCGGTTTATCTTTTTGTTTTAAAAGTAATAACTGGAATATTGGAGCCGAAGGGCAATTAACTTTCGGTGCGATAGTTTCAGGAGGAGTTGCATTATTGTTTTATGAGCAAGAGGGATTTTACATACTTCCGATAGTAATTTTAGCTGGTGCAATCGGTGGTATGCTATATGCATCTATACCCGCAATCTTAAAAACTTACTTTAATACAAATGAAATATTAGTAAGTCTTATGTTAGTATATGTTTCAAAATTAATTTTGGACTATCTTGTTGTTGGTCCTTGGAGTAATCCAGAGGGATTTAATTTTCCTGAAACGAGACAGTTCAGTGACTCTGCTAAACTTCCGTTATTATTTGAAGGACTAAGAATTCACGCAGGAATATTTTTAGCTTTAGCTGCAGTGGTTATCAGTTGGTTTGTTTTTTATAAAACGTATTTAGGGTTCCAAATGAAAGTTTCAGGTTTTAGTTTAAAGACAGCAAGATATGCCGGATATAAAGGTAAAAAAATGATCATACTCGTTTTTTTAATAAGTGGTGCTTGCGCAGGTTTAGCTGGAGTTGGAGAAATAACTGGACCTATTGGACAGCTTCATAGAGAAATTTCTCCAGATTATGGTTTTACTGCTATAATTGTAGCGTTTTTGGGTCGTTTACATCCTGTTGGTATCATCTTTGCATCTCTAGTTGTTGCAATAACTTATCTGGGTGCTGAGACAGCTCAAATATTTATGCAAATACCTAAATATACTGGTCAGGTTTTTCAAGGAATGATTTTATTTTTTCTTCTTGCATCAGATTATTTACTTTTTTTCAAAATTAAATTTATAGGTTCAAAAAAATGATAATCGATATAAATTTTATTGGACTGATAATTGCATCAATAATGGCCTCCGCTGTTCCTTTGATCCTAGCGTCCTGTGGAGAACTTATTACAGAAAGATCCGGTGTTCTAAACCTTGGTGTTGAAGGAATGATGATCATTGGTGCTATTTCAGGTTTCGCATTAATGACTGTTACAGGAAGTTTAATTATTGCAGTTTTTGGTGCAATGTTAGCTGGAGTTTTAATTTCAACTATTTTTGCATTCCTTACTCAAACGTTGATCACAAATCATGTTGCTACTGGTTTGGCGCTTACCATATTTGGAATTGGTATTTCTGCCATGATAGGAAAAAATTTTGTAGGTATTCCTGGAAAAGAGTTTCCTGTTTTGTTTGAAGGTTTAAAAGACACAATACCACTTTTAGGTCCAATATTATTTGGACATTCAATTGTTTTTTATTTTGCTTTTGCCCTTCCTTTCATAACTAGCTATTTTTTAAAAAAAACGAAAATCGGATTAATTGTAAGAGCTGTAGGAGACTCGCCTGAGTCTGCATCTAATCAAGGAATAAATGTTAAGTTAGTTCGTTACGCTTGTATACTTTATGGAGGCGCAATGAGTGGACTTGCTGGTGCATATTTATCCATGATTTATACTCCTCAGTGGATTGAAAATATGACAGGTGGAAGAGGTTGGATCGCATTAGCTCTAGTGGTTTTCTCAACGTGGAACCCAATTAAAATTTTGATTGGTGCTATGATTTTTGGTGGCTTAACGATTATTCAGTTTCATATGCAAGCAATTGGAGTAAGAATTCCTGTGCAATTTTTAACAGCTCTACCTTACATCGTTACAATAATAGTTTTAGTTGTAATTTCTCGTGATAGTAGAAAAATAAGATTAAGTACTCCTAGTTCATTGGGGAAATCTTTTCATAAAGACAATTAATTTAAAAATAATCATTTTTTTTTAGATAATTTAATTTAAGTTTAAACAATTAAAAAATTAAAAGGGGAAATAAATTTATGCATAAATTTTTAATTCGTTCTTTCGTCTCTTCTTTAGTTTTATTATTTACATTAACTGTAGCTGCAGTTGCCAAAGATGTTAAAGCAGCTTTTGTTTATATTGGTCCAACTGGTGACCATGGATGGACATATCAGCATGATGTAGGTAGAAAAGCTGTCGAAGCTGCCGGATTTAAAACAACTTACGTAGAAGGTGTTCCAGAAAGTGCCGATGCTGAGAGGGTTCTTAGACAATTAGCTAACTCTGGTCATGATGTTATCTTTACAACTAGTTTTGGATATATGAATCCAACTAACAAAGTTGCAAAAGAGTTTCCAAATGTAAAATTTGAACATGCTACTGGATACAAAAGAGAACATCCAAATGTTTCAACATACGCAGCTAGATTCTACGAAGGTAGAACTATCTTAGGAACAATTGCGGGAACTATGACAAAATCAAATGTTATTGGTTATGTTGCATCTTTTCCAATTCCTGAAGTTATCAGAGGTATCAATTCATTTACTTTAGCAGCTCAAAAAGTTAACCCAAATATTAAAACTAAAATTGTTTGGGCTTTCACTTGGTATGATCCAGGTAAAGAAGCAGAGGCAGCAAAAGCATTAATCGATCAAGGTGCTGATGTAATTGCTCAACATACAGATAGTACTGCTATTGTTCAAATGGCTGAAAAAGCTGGAGTATATGCTTTTGGACAAGCAAGTGATATGGACAAGTTTGCTCCTAAAGCTGTATTAACTTCAGTTGAAAACAATTGGGGACCATATTACGTAGACAGAGTTAAAGCAGTTGCAAATGGTACATGGAGTCAAAAAGATACTTGGCATGGTATTGGGGATGGTATGGTTGTGATATCAGATTTAGATTCACAAATGCCAGCTGATCTAAGATCAAAAGTTAAAAAACTTCAGGCAGATTTAGCATCTGGAAAAGTTCATTCTTTCACGGGACCAATTTATGACCAGAAAGGTAATTTAATGGTAGCAGAAGGAAAAACTGCAGATGATGGAATGCTTGCAGGAATGATGACTTACGTTAAAGGTGTTGAAGGAGATATACCTAAGTAATCAGTTTCCAATTTAAAAAATTTAAAAAGGCCAGTTTTTTAACTGGCCTTTTTTATATCTGATGTTTTTTTTTGATTTCTTCAATCCTTAATTCTTCATAAATTTCGAAGGGTTGCACTATCCAAGGATTATCAGGAAGTCTTTTTGCACAGAAGTCTGGCTCAAATGTTGATTTCTTTTTTTTAAATAATGTTGCGGTTTTAATGTCTTCTATTTTATCCTTAATGGGTTCGTATTTTTTTAACCAATCTATACTTTTGTTAAAAGTGATTCCCGTGTCAGATAAATCATCACATAGAAGTATCTTTCCACCCATATTAGGTGCTATCGAACTCATTTCTCTTGAAAACACAATATCACCCTGCTCATCCTCTACTCCCTTACCACTGTAAGATTCAACTGCAAGATACGCACATTTTAATTTAAAAATTCTACTTAAAACATCTATCATCGGTGCTGCTCCACGCATGATGCCAACTAGTATGGTTGGTTTATATCCGCTCTCATCAATTTGGATTGCTAGTTTCTCAACTGTCTTGTTGTACTCGTCCCAGCTGACAATCATTTTTTCAGACATAACTTTTTATATCTAGTTATTTAAATAATAAAACTAAAACTGCAAGAACGATAAGTGCTATTATTGAAGAAATTAGAATATACAACCTGTGAATGTTTCTTCCTCTTAAATTAAAATAATGTCTTGCTACACCAGAAATAACTGCAATCGCACATAATATTAACCAATTATATTGGTGATAAACTAAAAAGCTCGAATGCCCAGAAAGCATAATAAATAAAACTAAAAAAGTGGAATAATTATTATGAATTGATCTCTGTTTAGCTGCTAGAGACAAACTCATATCAAATTTTTCACCTCTTTCACTACTACTAATTATGTTCATTTGATTGGGAATAATTACTGTAAAAACATTACCAAACATATTAGTACCAATGATTAATCCAACACTTAAAATTGCAAATTTTGGTCCAAATAATTTTGTAAGTCCAAATGAAACAACTGCTAACAAAATTATTCCTAAGGATATAAATAAAATATTATTCTCAATTAATTTTGATTTACATAAAAGATCATAAATAAACCAAGCTACAATCAATGATAAAAGTGAGATAATAATTGCATAACTAGGAGGCATTAAAAGAACACGCTTATCAACCATTAATACTCCAGCGTTATAATAGTAAATTACAACTAAGAGCAACATTCCTGTTACAAAAGTTAAGTAACTTTGCCACTTAAAGATTACTAATCTATTTAAGTAATCTTGAGGTGGAGATGTTTTTAACCTTGAAAGTTTATAAAAAAAACCAGAATGCATCAGATATCCTTCACCATCGATATCATCACTTGTTATATTTTTATTTAAATTATTATCTAAGTAATTAAATAAAAAACTATTACCTACCCATAATATTGCAAATAATACATGGCCCCATCTAAGAATAACTTCTAACCATTTTATTGTATAAGGTAAAAATTCCATTAATATTTTATTTTATCTACTTTTTTATCCCAAATTTCAAATGCTTTTAAAGCTTCATCTCTAAGCATTTGTATCATTTTAATTTTTCTATCATCAATTTTTTTTGGAATTTCTGTATAAATAAAAGAGTCATCGAAATCTATATTTTTTGCATCTTCTCTAGTATTTGCATAATATATTTTATCTAATCTTGACCAATAAATTGCTGAAAGACACATCGGGCAAGGTTCACAAGATGTGTAAATCTCACATCCAGAAAGATCGAAAGTATTTAAATTTTGACAAGCTTCTCGAATTGCTACTATTTCTCCATGTGCTGTTGGATCATTTGAAGAAGTAACTTTATTAGAACCCTCTGCAATAATCTTATCATTCTTAACTATAACGCTTCCAAAAGGACCTCCAATAGTGTTCGCACTATTAATTGATAGCTCAATGGCTCTTGCCATAAATTTTTTTTTATCTTCCATTTTAATTTTTAATTTTATTTTTAATTTTATTAATACTCATTAAAATTCTTTCAGGTGTTGCCGGTGCATTAAGTTCTGGTGCAAACTGATAATTTCCAATTGAAGCAACTGCATCTTTAATTGCATAAAAAACACTCATGGCAAGCATCAAAGGAGGTTCACCAGTTGTTTTTGCTTTATTAACAACTTTTTCTTTATTTAATCCCTCTTTAAAAATTTCTACATTAAATATTTTTGGAATATCACTTACTGCAGGTATTTTGTAAGTCGATGGAGAAAAAGTTGTAATCTGACCATCTGATTTCCACTTCAATTCCTCTATTGTTAGCCATCCTTGTCCCTGTACAAAACCACCCTCAATCTGGCCTAGTTCTAGCGCTGGATTTATTGGTTTGCCGGCATCATGCAAGATATCAACTCTTTCCAGTATGTTTTCACCCGTTAATGTATCTACAGTTACTTCCGAAACAGCTGCTCCATAACAAAAGTAATAAAAAGGTCTTCCTCTAAATTTTTTTTTATCAAAATTAATTTTTGGTGTTGAATAGAAGCCTGATGATGAAAGAGATATTCTATTTAAATATGCCTCTTGAATTATGCTTTTAAATTCAAATTGCCTGTTTCCAAATATTATGTATTGGTCTTTATAAACTGCCTCTTGATTGTAGATCTTATATTTTTTCTTAATAAATTTTTCTAAATTTAATTTAATTTTTGCTACTGCATTTAGAGCTGCTGCTCCATTAAGGTCTGTAGTTGATGAAGCGGCGCTAGCTGAAGTATTTGGAACCTTGGCCGTATTTGTTGATGAAATATGAACTAAACTATAGGGTAATCCCAAAGAATTAGCCACTAATTGAGCTATCTTTGTATGGGTTCCCTGACCCATTTCAATACCTCCATGATTTAAATGAACACTTCCATCAGTGTAAATATGAACTAAGGCTCCAGCTTGATTTAAATGAATTGTTGTAAATGAAATACCAAATTTTAAAGGTGTAATAGCTATACCCTTCTTTTTAAATTTATTTTTTTCATTAAATTTTCTTATATCTAAATATCTTTTCTTGTAATTAGATTTACTTTCTAATTTTTTAAATATTTCATTAATGACATTATCTTCAACTGTCATTCCATAATGTGTTACATTCCTTTTATCTTTTTGATAAAAATTTTTCTTTCTGACTTCTATAGGATCTTTTTTTAAATACCTTGCGATATTATCTATGATATTTTCTATAGCCATCATCCCTTGATTTCCACCAAAGCCTCTAAATGCAGTTGAAGTTGGAATATTTGTTTTGCATAAATTATTTGTTGCCTCGATATCTGAAATATAATATGCATTGTCTATATGAAGCAAAGCTCTTTCATTTATAGCAGCTGATAAATCAGGTGACATTCCACAATTTGAAGATAAGTTTAATTTTAATCCCTCAATAATTCCTTCATCATCAAAACCAACTTCATATTCAGATAAAAATTCATGTCTTTTACCAGTCAATATTATATCGTCATCTCTATCTAATCTTAGTTTGACTGGCTGCCCTGTTTTTTTTGCCAACAAAGCACAAATACACGCCGTCATAAAATTTGTTTCCTTTCCACCAAACCCACCTCCAATTCTTCTGACTTCAACATTTATTGAATTGCTTTTTTGATTAAACATTTTTGCAATTAACTGTTGTGTTTCCGATGGATGTTGTGTCGAACTATAAACTAAAAAATTATCGTCCTCTTTAGGAACAACAAAAGCTGCCTGGCCCTCTAAATAAAAATGCTCTTGGCTTCCAGTTGTAAAATTTCCTTTTAAATTATTTTTTGAATTTTTTATTTTTTTAGAAGGGTTGCCTTTTTTAATTTTTCTAGGTTTAAATAAAAATTGCTTTTTATTTAGAGCTTCTTTAATTGTAATAACAGGTTTTAAATCTTTATAGGTAATTTTGGCTTTTAATACTGCCTTTCTAGCAAGTTCTGTAGTTGTAGCAGCTACTGCAAATAATGGCTGACCAAAAAACTCAACCTTTTTTTCTGGAAAAATTGGATCACCATCAAAAACTGGACCCACATCATTCCTGCCAGGGATATCTCTTTGAGTAACTATTGATATCACTCCTTCACTTTTTTTTACCTCGGTTAAGTCTATATTTTTGATTATTGCATGGGCTTTTTTGCTTAAACCAATAGCACCATAAATGGTATTTTTTGGTTCATTAATATCATCGGTATACTCTGCATATCCACTGACATGCTTATAAGCACTATCATGTGGTCTTATTTCCTCAATGTAGTTCTCTTTACTCATTTAATTTACTCTTGATATCTTATTAGAATTTATTTCTACAAAACATTTCATCAATAAATTTTTTGCTATCTCTAGTCTGTATTCTTTACTAGCCCTCATGTCTCCAATAGGACTTAAATCTTTTTCTAAATATTTTTTTGCTTGGTCAAAAGTATTGATGGTAAGAGGCTTATTTTTAAGAATTTTTTCACATGCTTTAGCTCTTTTTGGTATAGCAGCCATACCTCCATATGCAATATAAACCTCTTTAATTTTACTATTATTAATCTCAAAATTAAAAGATCCACAAACAGATGAAATATCATCATCAAATCTTTTTGATATCTTAAATGCCTTAAAAATATTTTTCTTAAATAATGGTATTTTTATTGAATATATAAATTCATTGTTTTTTAATTTAGTTTTTCTGTAATCAAGAAAAAAATTATTTAAAGGTATCACTTTTCTTTTGTTAAAACTTTCAATTAAAACCTCTGCGTTTAAAGATAATAGAATTGGCAGTGAGTCACCAATTGGAGATGCTGTTGCAATATTGCCGCCTATAGTTCCAACATTTCGAATTTGAACAGAACCATATCTTTTTAGAACCAAATAAAAATCTGGATAATATTTTTTAATTTCTTTTTCAAATTTTATTAAAGGTGTAGCAGAACCAACTTCTAAATAATTTTTACTTACTTTGATAAAATCTAATTCATTAATTTCTTTTAAATCAATTATAAACGGAATTTCTTTTCTTTCTTTTGTGACTTTTAAAGATAAGTCAGTTCCACCAGCAAGAAAACTAAAATTAGAATGTTTTTTAATTATACCTTTTAAATCTTTAATATTTTTTGGTGAAAAATAAATTTTATCATCTTTTTTAATATAAATATTTTTCGGTTTAATTTTTTTTAATTGCTGAATAACTTTATTTTTATTTTTAGAAAATTGATCATTTTTATTTAGTTTATTTAAACTTTTTGCAGCATCAATTATGGGTCTGTAACCAGTACAACGACATAAATTACCAGATATAGAGTCTGATATTAATTCATCATTAAGATTTTTATTATTTTTAAACATTGAAAATAACGACATCACAAATCCTGGTGTGCAGAAACCACACTGAGAGCCATGAAATTTCACCATTGCATCTTGCACAGGATGAAGTTGTCCATTTTTAGAAACTAAATCTTCCACAATTATAAGTTGTTTACCATTCAGTGTTGGAACAAACGAAATACAAGAATTAATTGCTTTATATTCAATTTTATTATCAACTAATTCACCTAAAACAATTGTACATGCACCACAACCACCTTCTGAACATCCCTCTTTAGTTCCGGTCTTTTTTAATTCAGTTCTAATATAATTAAGTAACGTTTGATTTGGATCAGGATTTTTGATTACTATAAGCTTGTCATTTAATAGAAATTTAACAGAACTCGATATCACTTAACTACCTCTATAAGTAGAATAACTCCAAGGTGAAACAAGTAAAGGAACATGATAATGCTGTGAGGGATCTGAAATACCAAATCTTATAACAACATCATCCAAGAATGGTACATCGCTAGCTGAAGATATATTTTTAAAATAATCACCAATATGAAAAATTAATTCATATTTACCCTTAATGAAAACATCTCCCTCTGCTAATGGTGAATTAGCTCTACCATCGTCATTGAGTTTTGTTGATGTTAATTTTTTTCGTTCTGAATTATTAATATAAAACAACTCAACTAGGATACCTTTGCCAGGTTTACCAGAATACACATCTAAAACATGAGTTGTGAGCTTTGTCATAAAATTATAGTATCATTTAATTTCAAACTTAAATTTTTAAAAGTTATATGAGAACAATAGATAACATTAACGATCTTAACAAGTCTGATTTTTTGTCTATATTTGGTAATGTTTTTGAAAAAACTGAGTCAGTTGCTATGGAAGCTTTTGAGTTAAAACCATTTAAAAACTTTGAAGATATTGTGTTTAAAATGCTTGATATTTATGAAAATTACGAAAAAAATAAAATTTTAGAGATTTTAAATGCTCATCCTGAGCTTGCTGTAGCAAAAAAAATGACCTCTGAATCTATATCAGAACAAGCCTCTGCAAAATTAAACCAATGTTCTAATGATGAATACGAAGAATTTAAAAAATTAAATTCAGAATATAAAGAAAAGTTTAATTTTCCTTTTATAATTGCTGTAAAAGGCAAAGATAAAAATGAAATTTTGAATAATTTTAGACAAAGAATAAAAAGTGATGTAGAAAGTGAATTCCTTGAAGCGAAAAAACAAGTAAAAAAAATCGCAACCTTTCGTTTAAATGAAATAAATAAAAAATGAAAAAATTTATAAGTGCAAAAATGATTAACTTAGCGGATCCAAGAATTGGATCTAAAGTAATTTTTAAGACTGACGATTTTTTTGCGGCTGCTCACAGAATATTAAACATCGAAACTCCAGTTTTTAAAGATGGACTATTTGACAAACATGGTAAATGGATGGATGGATGGGAAACAAGGAGAAGAAGATCAAAAGGTTTTGATTATTTAATTTTAAAACTTGGTAAACCTGGAAAAATATTTGATATAGACATTGACACAACACATTTCAATGGAAATCAGCCGACACATGCTTCGTTAGAGGGTTGCTTAAGTAAAACAAAGCCTAATAAGAAAACAAAATGGATTTCTTTATTGAGCAAAAAAAAACTTGGGCCAAGCCGAAACCATAGCTTCAAATCAAACAACAAATCTGTTTTTAATTATATAAGACTAAACATTTTTCCAGATGGTGGAATTGCAAGACTAAGGCTTTATGGAAAAATTGAAATGGAGAAAAACTTTTTAAATAACAAAACTATCAACCTTACATCTGTTTTAAATGGCGCTTCAATTATTGGTTGTAATAATGAACATTTCGGCAGGGCTGAAAATATCATAGCACCTGGTAAAGGAAAAAATATGGGAGATGGTTGGGAAACAAGAAGAAGTAGAGGAAAAAACTTTGATTGGCTTATAATAAAATTTGGAAAACCAGGATTAATAAAAAAACTAGAGATAGATACTCATCATTTTAAAGGAAACTACCCCGATAGTTGTTCAATTCAAACTGCAAGCATTTCAAAAGATCTGTCCAATAAATCAATTGTCAATAATTCAAAAAATTGGAAATTTATTTTAAATAAGTCAAAACTGTCAGCTCACAAGAAACATATTTTTAAAAAATTCTTAATTAAGAGAAGTAAGGAAAATTATCTTAAAATAAATATCTATCCGGACGGTGGAATTTCAAGAATAAGAGCATTTGGAAATTTTGTGAGATGAAAATAATAAAAGCAAAAAAAATTAATAAAAAAAATTTTTCTAAATTTGGTCAATTAATAGATACGTCAAAAAAAAATCCTATAAATATTAATGATGGGTATGCAAAAAGATTTGATAATTTGATTAAACTAGATGCATCTAAAAACAAAGGGAAAGCAATTATAAGTATTTTTAAAGCAAAAAAAAGAAGGTTTCCTATGAAAATTGACATGATGGAAAAACATCCTCTAGGAAGCCAAGCCTTTATTCCAATGGAAGATACAAAATTTTTAGTATTTGTAGCACCAAAAGGAGATAAACCAGATGTAAATAAAATCCAATCCTTTTTAGTCCCAAAACAAACTGGGGTTAATTACAATGCAGGTATTTGGCACTTTCCGTTGATTTCTATGAAAAATATGAATTTTCTAATTGTTGATAGAAAAGGAAAAGGAAACAATCTTGTAATTTATAAATTTAAAAAAGATAAAATTATTTTGAAAAAATGAAAAAAAAATACCCAAGAGATTTGGTGGGATATGGTTCCAAAAAAGTTAAGGTAAAGTGGCCTGGTAATGCTAAGTTGGCTTTGCAATTTGTGCTTAATTACGAGGAGGGAGCAGAAAATTGTACTCTTCATGGTGATAAAACTTCAGAAGTATTTTTATCAGAAATTATAGGAGCAAAACCAATTAAAGGTCGACACTTAAATATGGAATCAATTTATGAATATGGATCAAGAAGAGGGTTTTGGAGAATTCATGATCTATTTAATAAAAAGAAAATTCCACTTACTATTTTTGGAGTTGGTATGGCATTGGAAAGAAATAAAGAAGTTTGTTCGGCTATAAAAAAAGCAAATTATGAAGTTGCAAGTCATGGTTGGAGATGGATTGACTATCAAAATATATCAAAGAAAAAAGAAAAGAATGATATGGAGCTTGCAGTCAAATCTATAAAAAAGATTTTTGGTAATCAACCTGCTGGTTGGTACACAGGTAGGTGTAGTGAAAATACTTTAGATTTGGTAATTGATAATGGTAGTTTTTTATACTGTAGCGATACATACAGTGATGATCTTCCTTACTGGATAAAAAAAGGTAATAAAAAACAACTAATGGTTCCTTACACACTTGATAATAATGATATGAGGTTTGCAACCAATCAAGGATTTAACTCTGGTGAACAATTTTATAATTATTTAAAAGATAGTTTCGATGCCCTTTATGAGGAAGGAAAAAATTCACCAAAGATGATGTCGGTTGGCTTGCATTGTAGATTAATTGGAAGACCTGGTAGAATACAGTCTCTTAAAAAATTTTTAAATTACATCACAAAATTTAAGGATATTTGGATCTGTAAAAGAGTAGATATAGCTAAACATTGGATAAAAAATTACAGTTAAATTTTTATTATTGTTCAGAAGCTATAGAGGTATAGTGCGCAACTGCTTCTATTTCATCATCAGTTAATATACCCTCCATTGCGGGCATTACTCCTATACCGTTTCTAACTGCCATTATAATTCTTTGAATATCAGGTCTAATTTCATTTAAATTTGGACCAACCATTGCGTTCGATCCAGCATCTGAGAGCATATGGCATGCTGCACAATTTCCAGCCCCCAGAAAAACTTCTTTTCCCTTATTAAACAGTTCATCAGCATTAACGTGGGTTAATGATAAAAATATCAAAATTAATAATGTATTAAAGAAATTTAAAAATAATTTTTTCACGTAAATTTGGTATCATAATTAAAAAAATTTAAAAAGGAGAATTATGAAAGCTTATTGGGTTGCAAATTATACTGAAATAAAAGACGACGAAAGACTTAAAAAATATGCCATTAAAGCAAAAGAAGCGGTTGAAAAATATTCTGGAAAAATAATAGCGAGAAGTGCAAATAATGTAACTTTAGAAGGTAGGGAAATGGTGAGAGTAGCACTTGCAGAATTTCCAGATATTGAAACAGCAAAAAATTGTTACAATTCCGAAGAGTATGTTGAAGCTAGAAAACATTTAGAAAATAATGCTACTAGAGAACACATAATTTTTGAGGGAATGTAAGCTGATAAAGACTTAATATTGAATAGGTTCGGGATCTATACTTCTCCATAAATACCAAGTTGCAACAGAACAGTAAGGGGAAAACTTTTTGTTTAGGTATTTCACGTAACTTTCTGGTGGTAAATATTTTTTATTAAAATTTTTTGAAATAGCTCTTAACAAACCAATATCCTGGATTGGCCAAATATTAGGACGATTATAAGTAAATAACAAAATCATTTCTGCTGACCATCTTCCAATTTGTCTTAATTGAGAAAGATAAATTATGGCATCTTCGTCAGACATATTTGTAATAAGTCTTGGATTAAACTCTTTACTTAATATTTTTTGGGCTAAACTTTTTATTCCTTTTACTTTCTGTCTACTTAGACCACAGCTTTTAAGCTGAATAGTAGACAACTTATTAACTGTTTTTGCATTAATTTTATTTTTACATTTTTTCTTAAATTTTAAAAAAACTGAATTAGCAGCAGCAACGCTAATTTGTTGACCAATTATACTTTTACATAGAGAAAAGAAAACATCTTTTCTTGATGTTAGAACAGTTTCTGAAGGAGATTTATATTTTTTAATCAAAGAAGACATGGTTTTATCTTTTTGAGATAAATATTTTTTTGCTTTATTCCAATATAACGGAGTTTTACTCATGACGTGAAACAGATAGCTTTTTTTTCAAATACATCTCTCTTCTAAATATAATAATAGATGAAACAATAATCAGCAAAGCACCTAATAAAGTTTTAGAAGTTGGTATTTCATTCCAAATAAAATATCCAAAAATTATTGCAAATACTAACCCAAGATATTTTAAAGGGGAAACTAAACTTACTTCTGAATATTTGTAGGATTGTGATAACCATAAATTAGCAAGACCACCTAATATACCAACCATAGATAGCAAAAATAAATCAATTAAACTTGGCAAAATCCATCCCTGATAGAAAGATAGAAAACTTAAAAGCATTATTGAAAATGAAAAGAAAAAACTAATCAACCAGGCAGGTTCAGTCGATGATAATTTTCTTATAGCAATAGCAACGTAAGATAGACCTAAGCAAAAAATTATTGGATAAATATAATATAAATTTAAAGAGCTAAAACCTGGTTCAGTTATGAAAATTATACCAACAAATCCAACTAGGACCGCTAACCATCTATAAATACCAACTTTTTCTTTTAATAAAAAAATTGAAAATATTGTTATAAATATTGGTGCTGCAAAAGATATACTTACAACTGTTGCCAAAGGTAAATTTCTTAATGCTACAAATATAGAAACCAAAGCAATTAATCCTGCTAAACATCTTTTAAAATGAAGAAATGGTCTTGTTGTTTTGTAAAAATCTAAATATCTATCTTTAGGAATAAGAAATAAAATAGGAATTATTCCACAAAATCCTCTGAAAAATAATACTTGTCCAACGGGATAATCCTCAGACCATTTAACAATCACATCCATAAGTGAAAATGCACATACCGATATGAACATGTAAAAAAAGCCTAATTGATTTTTTGATAGCATATGATTAACTTTAGATTAATTAACTTAATTATCAATGGAAATAGCAATTTTAGGATTAGGATGTTTTTGGGGACCAGAAATTAAGTTTAGTAAACTTGATGGAGTTATAAAAACAGAAGTAGGTTATTGTGGAGGTCATACTGCTGAAACCAATTACAAAGAAGTATGCACGGGCTCAACAAATCATGCAGAAGTAGTAAAATTAGATTTTGATCCTAAGGTAATATCTTACGAGAAAATTCTTGAATATTTTTTTGAAATTCATGACCCAACAACCTTAAATTCTCAAGGACCAGATTTTGGAACCCAATATAGAAGTGAGATATTTTATTTAAATGATCAACAAAAAATTACTGCTGAAAAAATGATAGAAAAAAAGAACATAAAATTGTCAGGAAAAGTTGTAACAAAAACTTCTTTAGTTAAAAATTACTGTCCAGCCGAAGAATACCATCAAAGATATTTAGAAAAAAGATAGAATGTCTTTAGTTGATACAAGTTGGTTAGAAAATAATATTGATAAAGTAAAAATTATTGATTGCTCATGGCATATGCCTCAAACTCAAAGAAATGGTTTTGAGGAATATACAGAAGAACATATTCCAAAGGCTATTTTTTTTGATTTAGATAAAAATTCTAAATTAGATACTGATTTACCTCATATGCTGACTGATCCTAAATCTTGGGAAAAAATAATGAGCAATATGGGTATAGAAAATAATGATCGAATAGTAGTTTACGATAACTCTGATGTTATTAGTTCTTGTAGATGTTGGTACAATTTAATTTATTATGGACATAACCCTAAGCTAGTTCATGTTCTAGATGGTGGATTAAAAAAATGGAAAAAAGAAAATAAATCTACAGATGACAAAAAAGTGATCACTCAAACATCTGAGTATAAATGTAAAGAAAAAAAAGAACTTGTTAAAAATAAAAAACAAATAGATGAAAATATTGATACAGGTAAATTTAATGTTGTTGATGCAAGAAGTAGAGAAAGATTTGAAGGCAAAGTTGCTGAACCAAGGAAAGGTCTTAGAAGTGGTTCAATAAAAAATTCTTTTTGCCTACCCTTTTCTGAATTAATTAATGAAGATCACACCTTCGTTAGTAAAGATAAAATAATGGAAAAATTTAAGTCATTTGAATTTGAACATGATAAAAATATAGTATTTTCCTGTGGTTCTGGAGTTACCGCAAGTGTATTGGCACTAGCTTATTCTTTAATAAATGCTAAATATATGCCGACAATTTACGATGGCTCTTGGGCTGAATACGGAAAAAATTAACTTATGAAAACATCTACAAAAATAACAAGTATAGTAATCATATTTTTCTTAATCATTGCAACAGTGATCATTGGAAGAACAATGATAGGTAATCATTTCAAAAAAAAATTTAGTAAAAGACCACCTCCTGGAATAATAATAACTACTACTCAAGAGAGAGTTTTTGAAAATGTTGTTAGTACATACGGGACCGCAACTCCAATTCAAACACAATCATTTAAAATTGAAAAATATGAAATATTAAAACCTATAAAGTTTAATCAAAAAGTTAATAAGGGCGATGTAATTGCTGAGCTTAAAAATCGAAAAGTTATTGCTCAATTTGATGGTGTTATTGGAAAAAGAGAATTTTCGGAAGATATAGAGGTTTCAAAATCTTCAATATTAATTAATCTTGAAGATACTAGCTCAATATATTGTGATGTAGACATACCTGAAATTTTTGTACCATTTATTAAGGTTGGTCTGCCAGTTGATATTAAATTTTCTGGATATAAAAATAAAATTTATAAAGGTGAAGTAGACTCTTTTGCTAGCAGGATAAGTGAAGATACAAGAGCTTTAGCAACAAGAATTAAGATGGATAACGCATCAGGTGAAATATTACCTGGCTCATTTTTAGAAATATCAATTAAATATGATGTAAGAAATGGCTTAAGTGCTCCTGACACTAGTACAATTGTCGAGGGTGAAAATGTTTTTATTTATAAAGTAGATGAAAAAAATAAAGTAATGAAAACAAAGGTAACCATTGGTGATAGATATTTAGGCTTTGTAGAAATATTAGATGGATTAAATAGTGGAGATAAAATTGTTGCAGAAGGAACAAAAAAAGTAAGACCAAATTTAACAATCAGACCTATTGAGAAAGATGCTAAAAAAAAACAAGGAAATTCTAGCTGGGGTAAAAAAGATAAATCAAAAAAAGCTGAAGAAAAAAAAGGTAAATTTGATTGGTTAAAAAATATTTTTAAAAAATCAGATAAAGAGAAAAAATAATTAAATGTATATAACTGAAGTTAGTATTAAACGACCTGTTGTTGCTTGGGTCATGTCCTTAATATTAATTATTTTTGGTATTTTTGTCTTTTTAGAATTGCCAGTAAGAGAACTTCCTGATGGTATTCAGCCTCCGGTAGTTCAAGTTCAAACCGATTATAAATCTGCTTCAGCAGAAATTGTTGATGAAGAAATAACTCAAAAATTAGAGGACGTAATTGGTGGAGCCGAGGGTATCAAAAATATTGACTCAAGTTCTCTTAATGGAAGAAGTAGAATTAATATTCAATTCAACACAGACATTGATTTAGACGATGCTGCTAATGATATTAGAGAAAGGGTTGCAAGAGTTGTTGACAATTTACCAAGTGAGTCAAACCCTCCTCAAATTTTAAAACAAGCAGCAGGTTTTACAACTACAATGTGGGTAGCATTATCTTCCCCAACCTGGAATGATCTAGATCTTGGTGATTATGCTGAAAGATATCTAATAGATGCATTTTCAAGCGTACCAAACGTAGGTCGAATTTTAGTTGGTGGATTAAGAGAGCTAAGTGTTAGAGTTTGGATAGATCCAATAAAATTAGCTGCAAATGACCTTACAATTCAGGAAGTTGAAAGAGCTCTGAGAAATGAGAATATAAACCTTCCAGCTGGAACCTTGGAAGCTAATAACAAAGACTTAACTTTAAACATTGATAAATCCTATTCTAATATTGATACTATTAAACAATTACCACTTAGGAAAAACAAAGAAAAAGTTATCATTTTATCTGATGTAGCTAATATAGAGTTTGGACCTGTTTCAGAAAAAACTTTATTTAAAGCACAAAGAAAAAATGCAGTAAATTTAAAAACTGTAGGTATTGGTATTTATGCTAAAAGTGGTGCATCAACGGTAGAACTTTCTAAACAAATAAAAAGTAAAATCAAAGAACTTAACAAATCCTTACCTGATGGACTAAAGTTAGAAATAGCATTTAACAGAGCAACCTACATTGGTGCTGCAATAGAGGAAGTATATAAAAGTTTAGTAATTGCATTTGTATTAGTTGTTTTAATTATTTATCTTTTTTTAGGTAACCTTAAAGCAGTAATAGTTCCTGCGGTTGCTTTACCAGTTAGTCTTATTGGATCATTTCTAGGATTATATATATTTGATTTATCAATTAATATTTTTGTATTACTAAGTTTTATTCTAGCAATTGGTATAATCACTGATGACTCTGTGATCATGACAGATGCAATTTATACAAGAATTGAAAACGGTGAAACACCATTAGTGGCTGCATATAAAGGTTCTAAACAAATTACATTTGCAATTATTGCAACTACTTTAATTCTTATAGCAGTATTTTTACCTTTAATTTTTATTAAAGGAATATCAGGAACTTTATTTAAAGAAACAGCAATAGCCTTATCTTTTTCAATTGTTGTATCTTCTTTTGTGGCATTAACATTATCTCCAATGCTAGGAAGTAAATTTTTGAACAAAAAAGAAAAAATTAATTTCTTCGTAAAAAAATTCAATAATGGATTTAAATCTTTTACAGGATTTTATGTAAACTCTCTTAAATATTGGGTGAATAAACAAAAAACTATTTCAATATTTATAATTTTGATTATTGCTGCCTCAGCTTATTTGTTTAGTTTTTCTAAAAAAGAATTGATACCAATTGAAGATAGGGGTGCTTATTTAATTATTGGGTCAACTGATGAAGGAAGCTCATTTGAATATACTCAAGAAAAAGCACAAATAATTGAAGGAAGAATATTAAGATTATTGCAAGCAGAAGACAGTCCATATGCAAGACTAATCATGAGAGTTCCTGGTTTCGGAAGATCTGCAACGTCTTATAACAGTTTTATAATTATTGCATTACTTGATGAATGGAAAAATAGAGAAAAAAGTAGTCAAACAATATTAAGAGAAGCAATTGGACAAGTGGTTTCTGTGCCTGAAACTTTTGCTTTTCCAATTTCTCCACAATCAATAAGAGTATCTAGTTACAATAAGCCAGTTCAAATGGTGATATATGGATCTAGCTACGAAGAATTAGAAGAAATTCAAAATAGTGTCTTAAGAGAATTAAGAAAAAATAGAAATATGTCTAGAATTGAAAGTGATTATACAAAAAATAAACCTGAGGTTAAATTAATCACTAATAAAAACAGAGCAAATGATTTGGGTGTTTCTACTGAAAATATAGGTAGAACTCTAGAGACTCTTTATGGAGGAAAAAGAGTAACAACTTTTAGTAAAGAAGGAAGAGAATACCCAATTATTTTACAACAATATTTAGCAGACAGAAGAGATAAAGATGGGTTGTCAAAAATTTTTGTTAGATCTGAAACAACTGGTAAACTTGTATCTGTTGCAAGTTTAGTTGAGTTTAATGAGAAAGGTACTGCTGAAGCACTTCCAAGATACAATCGTCAAAGAGCAGTTACAATTTCTGCTGCGCTTGCAGAAGATTACACTCTAACAGAGGCCATAAAATACCTGGAAGATGTCATGATTAGAGTTGCTCCTCAAAATCAAATCACTTGGAAAGGAAAATCTGAAGAGCTAAAAGAAACAACAAATGAAATATACTTAATTTTTGCTCTTGCTTTGTTAACTGCTTATTTAGTTATGGCAGCAACATTTAACTCTTTTGTTCATCCATTTATTATTATTTTAACAGTTCCACTAGCTGTATTTGGTGGCTTAGTGTTTATTTTATTTTTGAATAGTTCAATAAATATTTTCTCTCAAATCGCTTTAATAATACTGATTGGTATATCCACAAAGAATAGTATTTTGATAGTAGACTACACAAACCAGATAAGAACTACTGGTGTTAAAATTCAGGAAGCTATAATTAAAGCTTGCCAACTTAGAATTCGACCAATCATAATGACCTCACTTAGTACTATGATAGCAATGCTTCCATTAGTTATTGGAAATATTGGCCCAGGTGCCGGTGAAGGCTCTAGATTAGCAGTGGGTTCTACAATTTTAGGAGGAATGATTATTTCAACCTTCTTTACTTTATATGTAACTCCAACAATGTACTTAGCTCTTGCAAAAAATACCAAGCGAATTGATGCAGTTGATATTGAATTAAAAAAACAATTAAATTAAAAAATAATATATTTTGACGTTGATAAAGAATTTTTACATTCTGATAATTGTTGCTTATAAATATTTGATTGTTTCTCCACTCTTTTGGCTAGATTAATTACTTTTTTATTTTTTTTATAATTTTTATAGTTACCCCACCCTTCATGATAAGCAATATACTGCTTAAAGGCATCTTTTTTTGAAACTTTTAAAATTTTTTCAGTTTTATTAGTATACCAACCAATAAAATCTACACTGTCTTTAAATCTTGTCCTGGCAGCAAGCTTATTCCCAGTTTCTTCTTTATATTGTTTCCACGTTCCTTTTACAGCCTGTGAATATCCGAAAGAACTTGATGGTCTCTTGTAAGGTACTACTTTAAATAATTTCTGTCTAGGAGGTTTTGCTAACCAATCAAAGCTGGATTCCATTTTTATAATAGCAAGTTGCAAATAAACTGGAGTTCCCCATTTTTTTTCAGTTTTTTTTGCATGTTTGTACCACATGTATTTTTCATCAAATATTGCACAACTATTAGAAGTATTTTTAGGAATAGATGAACAACCTGAAATTAAAATTATTAAAATAAATAAATAATTAATTTTTAAAATTTTCATTTTTTTTAAAGATGAGTCTCACAACAATTGATAGAATTACTCCAGCCAAATTCCCAAATAAATCGGGATATTCAAAACTCCTGTTTGGAATGACGTAATGCATAATTTCTAATAAAAAAGAGAGAAAGATCAAATAAATAATTAAATACATAATTTGATTTGATTTAATATAAGTCAGAAATCCTACAACTGAAAGAATGAAAAATGAGTAAAAATGATTTGCTGAAATAATAAAATCTGGAGTTAACTGTGGTTGAATTGTACAATTATTAAAAATTATACAGCCTAATAAACTTCCAGGATATAAATATTCTAATAAAAGAATAAGATTACATAAATAGAAAATAAATTTATATTTCGAAAAATAATTAATCATTAATAATATAGTTTTATTTATCAAATTGATTTAAAAGATAAACAAATGAGTTATTTAATTTTAGTAAGACACGGTCAAAGTGTATGGAATCTTGAAAAGAAATTTACTGGTTGGGTTGATGTAGATCTAACAGAAAATGGAAAATCAGAGGCAAAAAAAGCTGGTGGACTAATAAAACAAGAAAAAATTGAAGTTGATCTTTATTATACATCTTTTCAATTAAGAGCCAAAAATACTTTAAAAATTATACAGGAAGAATTGCAAGATTTTAAAAAAGTAAAGAATGCATGGGAATTAAACGAAAGACATTATGGGGCTCTAACTGGATTAAATAAAGATGAAATGAAAAAAAAACTTGGAGAAGAAAAAGTTCATAAATTTAGACGTTCTTGGGATCTAAGACCAGACCCTTTAGATAAAAAAAATCCATATCATCCTCTTAATATTGAAACTTACAAAGAAATTCCTTTAGAAAAAATTCCAGATACTGAGTCACTTAAAGATACATATGAAAGAGTAATAAAATTTTATAACAAAGAGATTGAAAACAAAACAAGTGAAAATATCCTTATTTCCGCTCATGGAAACTCTATTAGAGCTTTATGCAAATATTTGTTTAATTTAGATAACAATGAAATCTCTAAACTTGAAATTCCTACAGGGAACCCCCTTTTAATTGAATTAGAAAACAGCAAAATTTCTAATTGTAAATATCTTGATCAAGAAAGAGCTAAAGACCTTTTAGTTTTTTAAAAATATCCAGATCAGTTAAATGATAAAAATCTTTTTGGCTTTCATAACCAAATAACTTTTTTTGATCTAATAAATTATTCCAAATTTCCAAAATTGAGTAATTTTCTATTTTCTCTTTAATAAATAATTTTTTATTAATTATTTGACATCCAATGTAAATAAATTCTTTTTCAGCCTCTTTATTAATTAAATTATTTTTCAAATTGAAATCTCCATTTAACTTTTTATCAAAACTTAATTTTTTATTTACTAAAAGAAGAATGTTTTCTAATTTTTCAGAAAAGTACATTTTTTCCATTTTTAATATCTCATCTTTATAGTCATTACTCCAGATTGTATCTGGATTAAAAATTATAAAATCCTTTTCATTAGAGTCTTTAATCATATTTTGAATACCTCCCCCTGTATTTAAAATATTCTCACCGTCCTCTATTATTTTGATATCAATATTGAAATTTTTACTATTTAAAAAAACTGAAAATTGATCCTTTAAATAAAAAGTATTTATTAAGATTTTTTGAATACCTAGTTTTTCAATTAAATTAATACATCTCTCCAGCATACTTATATCTTTAATCTCTAATAAGGGCTTAGGAGTATTTAAAGTAATTGGGTTTAATCTCTTACCAAAACCTGCACATAAAATTAAAGCTGTATTTATTTTCACAACTTTACCTTGTAAATTTTGGAAAATTATTTTTTAATAGCAACATCAAATTATTAAATTGATTTTGCTCTTTAATTCTATGATTAATCAATTCCCAAGCGTAAGGAATTAATTTAAGATATTTTTTTTTATTATCTCTTTCAGCTAAACGCATAAATATACCGATTATTTTTAAATTCCTTAAAACAGATAATATTTCAAAATCTTTTTTAAATTTTTCCAAATCAATTTTTTTATTTGTTTTGATGTAAAATTTAAATACTTTATCTTTTAGTTCATTAGATGTTTTTAATCTTACGTCGTCAATTAAAGATGCTAAATCGTAAGCTCTATTGCCAATTAGCGCATCTTGACTATCTATTACTGCAATTTTTTTATTATGATACATCAAATTTGAAACATGAAAATCTCTATGAACAAATGTAACATTTTTATAATTTAATTTTGATAATAATTTTTTTATCTCTAGTCTAAATTTTTTTTTAAATTGAATACTTTTGGGTTTAGACAATATCTTTGGTGCATACCAGTCACAAAAAAGTTTA
>CACDQA010000007.1 GCA_902554745.1 uncultured Pelagibacteraceae bacterium | reverse complement strand
TTTGTTTTCTTTGGATCTTTAAAACACACATCAGGTTTTGACTCTGCTGCAAATAAAATTAAATGAGTGGGTTTATATTTAGTCTTAAAAAGAGAACTAAATTTAAAATTAAGCAAATTTATTTTTTTAAATTGTTTTTTTTTTGAACTGTTTGTCGTAGCTAGTAAAATATTTTTTTTGTATTTAGTATAAAAATTTTTTCCTATTGAACTACTAGCTCCTATTAAGACATATTTGGGCATTAATACATTGAATAAATTAGTAAACTCGTTTTAATATCGTTATCTAGGTAATAAAATTTTTTTCAGTGCATAAATCAAGCCAATTGAGCTATTAGTACTGGTCAGCTGCACGCATTACTGCGCTTCCACATCCAGCCTATCAACGTGGTGGTCTACCACGGCTCTATAGGAAGAACTAGTTTTGAGGTGAGTTTCCCGCTTAGATGCTTTCAGCAGTTATCTCGTCCATACTTAGCTACCCGGCACTGCAGCTGGCGCTACAACCGGTCCACCAGTGGTATGTTCAACCCGGTCCTCTCGTACTAGGGTCAACTCCTCTCAATTCTTCTACACGCATAGCAGATAGGGACCGAACTGTCTCACGACGTTCTGAACCCAGCTCACGTACCACTTTAATTGGCGAACAGCCAAACCCTTGGGACCTGCTCCAGCCCCAGGATGTGATGAGCCGACATCGAGGTGCCAAACACTGCCGTCGATATGAGCTCTTGGGCAGTATCAGCCTGTTATCCCCGGCGTACCTTTTATCCGTTGAGCGATGGCCCTTCCACTCAGAACCACCGGATCACTATGACCGACTTTCGTCTCTGCTCGACTTGTCAGTCTCACAGTCAGGCAGGCTTATGCCATTGCACTCTACGAACGATTTCTGACCGTTCTGAGCCTACCTTCGCACGCCTCCGTTACTATTTGGGAGGCGACCGCCCCAGTCAAACTACCCACCATACAATGTCTTGATGCCGGATAACGGCAATCAGTTAGATACCAAGAAAAACAAAAGAGGTATTTCACTGGTGACTCCACAAAAGCTGACGCCTTTGCTTCAATGTCTCCCTCCTATACTAAATATGTTTTTCCTAATACCAATGTAAAGTTGCAGTAAAGGTGCACGGGGTCTTTCCGTCTAACTACGCGAACTCCGCATCTTCACGGAGAATTCAATTTCACTGAGTTGATGTTGGAGACAGCGGAGAAATCGTTACGCCATTCATGCAGGTCGGAACTTACCCGACAAGGAATTTCGCTACCTTAGGACCGTTATAGTTACGGCCGCCGTTTACTGGGGCTTCAGAAGTTAGCTTGCACCAACCGCATTAACCTTCCAGCACCGGGCAGGCGTCAGACCCTATACATCCACTTACGTGTTAGCAGAGCCCTGTGTTTTTGATAAACAGTCGCTTCTCCCTGGCTTGTGCCACCCTCCCATAGTTGCCTACAAGAAGGTCTTCCTTATCCCGAAGTTACGGAAGTATTTTGCCGAGTTCCTTCAACATCATTCTCTCAAGCGCCTAAATATACTCTATTAATCCACCTGTGTCGGTTTAGGGTACGGTCTAATGATGGAGCTATTTCTTGGAACCTTTTCGCGGCAAACTCAATCCATTAAGAATTTACAACTTACAAGATCCGTCACTACCATCTGGTTAAGGAATATTAACCTTATTTCCATCGACTACGGCTTTCGCCCTCGCCTTAGGTGCCGACTAACTCTGCGCGGATTAACCTTGCGCAGAAACCCTTGGATTTTCGGCGAAGAAGTTTTTCACTTCTTTTATCGTTACTTATGTCAGCATTCGCACTTCTGATACCTCCAGGATCCCTCACGGGTATCCCTTCACAGGCTTACAGAACGTTCCGCTACCAGTTGTAATTTTCGAAAAAATTACAAATCCACAGATTCGGTATATGATTTTAGCCCCGTTACATCTTCGGCGCAGAAACTCTATTAGACCGGTGAGCTGTTACGCTATCTTTAAAGGATGGCTGCTTCTAAGCCAACCTCCCGGCTGTTAAGGAATTTCCACATCCTTTCACACTTAATCATAATTTGGGGACCTTATCTGGTGGTCTGGGCTCTTTCCCTCTCGACCATGGACCTTAGCACCCACAGTCTGTCTGCTGAAGAACAACGTTTAGCATTCGGAGTTTTATTAGGTTTGGTAAGAATCTCTTCCCCCTAGCCCATTTAGTGCTCTACCTCTAAACGTCTATTTATTCAACGCACTACCTAAATAGTTTTCGCGGAAAACCAGCTATCTACGAATTTGGTTGGCCTTTCACCCCTTACCACAAGTCATCCAAAGACTTTTCAACGTCAACTGGTTCGGTCCTCCGGTAAGTGTTACCTTACTTTCAACCTGCTCATGGTAAGCTCATTCGTTTTCGGGTCTAATTCACTAAACTAATCGCCCTATTAAGACTTGCTTTCGCTGCGCCTACACCTAGATGGCTTAAGCTTGCTTAATAAATTAAGTCACTGACCCATTATACAAAAGGTACGCCGTCACTCTAAAAAGAGCTTCGACTGATTGTAGGCATGCGGTTTCAGGTTCTATTTCACTCCCCTAATAGGGGTTCTTTTCACCTTTCCCTCACGGTACTAGTTCACTATCGGTCACTGAAGAGTATTTAGGCTTAGAGGGTGGTCCCCCTATATTCGAGCAGGATTTCACGTGTCCCGCTTTACTCAAGAATTTTGTTAAACATTACTCATACGGGACTATCACCCTCTATGGTTAGCATTTCCAAACTATTCAAATTTTTTTAACAAAACTACTGGCCTAGTCCGCGTTCGCTCGCCACTACTAACGGAATCTCAATTGATTTCTTTTCCTCTGGTTACTTAGATGTTTCAGTTCTCCAGGTTGTCTCTTTAAACCTATGTATTCAGTTTAAAGTACCACATAAAGTGGTGGGTTTCCCCATTCGGAAATTTTCGGATCAAAACTTACATACAGCTCCCCGAAACTTATCGCAGTATATCACGTCCTTCATCGGCTTTCAGTGCCAAGGCATCCACTACACGCCCTTAAACGCTTGATTTATGCACAGAAAAAAATTCTGTGTTGAATCAAATTTTTATTATTGAACATTAGCAAATAAAATTTCTAATGTTCGGATATAGATATTGATATTAATTATTAATTTTTACGATTTTGTATAACTAAGTATTTCTGGTGGAGGATAGCGGGATCGAACCGCTGACCTCCTGAATGCAAATCAGGCGCTCTCCCAGCTGAGCTAATCCCCCATGATCTTAAATTGGTGGGCCGAGAAAGACTCGAACTTTCGACCCCACCCTTATCAAGGGTGTGCTCTAACCAACTGAGCTACCGGCCCCCATGCAAGAGAAACACTACTTTAAGAAGAGAAATGAGGACGGTCAACATTATCCTGTATATTGTTTAGAATGAAATTTTACTTTCATTCATCCTTAGAAAGGAGGTAATCCAGCCGCAGGTTCCCCTACGGCTACCTTGTTACGACTTCACCCCAGTCGCTGACTATACCGTGGTCAAGGGTTTGAAACCTTGCCTTAAGGTAGAACCAACTCCCATGGTGTGACGGGCGGTGTGTACAAGACCCGGGAACGCATTCACCGTGGCACGCTGATCCACGATTACTAGTAATTCCAGCTTCATGCACTCGAGTTGCAGAGTGCAATCCGAACTGAGGTATCTTTTAAGGATTTGCTTAACGTCGCCGTCTTGCTTCCTGTTGTAGATACCATTGTAGCACGTGTGTAGCCCAACACGTAAGGGCCATGAGGACTTGACGTCATCCCCACCTTCCTCCAGCTTATCACTGGCAGTTCTTTCAGAGTGCCCAACTAAATGATGGCAACTAAAAGTGAGGGTTGCGCTCGTTGCGGGACTTAACCCAACATCTCACGACACGAGCTGACGACAGCCATGCAGCACCTGTGTTTCGTCCGGCCGAACCGAAAACTTTAATCTCTTAAAGTCGCGACGAACATGTCAAGTGTTGGTAAGGTTCTGCGCGTATCTTCGAATTAAACCACATGCTCCACTACTTGTGCGGGTCCCCGTCAATTCATTTGAGTTTTAACCTTGCGGTCGTACTCCCCAGGCGGTGTGTTTATCGCTTTCGCTGCGACACTGAAAATAAATTTCCAACGTCTAACACACATCGTTTACGGCATGGACTACGAGGGTATCTAATCCTCTTCGCTACCCATGCTTTCGTTCCTCAGTGTCAGTAATGATCCAGAAAGCTGCCTTCGCAATTGGTATTCTTTCTAATATCTACGAATTTCACCTCTACACTAGAAATTCTGCTTTCCTCTATCATACTCTAGCTGAAAAGTTTTGATGGCAGTTCCAGAGTTAAGCTCTGGGATTTCACCACCAACTTTTTCAACCACCTACGAACTCTTTAAGCCCAGTAATTCCGAACTACGCTAGGTCCCTTCGTATTACCGCGGCTGCTGGCACGAAGTTAGCCGGACCTTCTTATTCGGGTACAGTCATTTTCTTCCCCGACGAAAGAGCTTTACAACCCAAAGGCCTTCTTCACTCACGCGGCATCGCTGCATCAGAGTTTCCTCCATTGTGCAAGATTCCCCACTGCTGCCTCCCGTAGGAGTTTGGGCCGTGTCTCAGTCCCAATGTGGCTGATCATCCTCTCAAATCAGCTATTGATCACAGTCTTGGTAGGCCATTACCCCACCAACAAACTAATCAAGTGCAGGCTCATCCAATGGTGCATAAAGCTTTCTCCGTAAAGACTTATCCAGTATTAGCACAAGTTTCCTCGTGTTATTCCAGGCCAAAGGGCAGATACCTACATGTTACTCACCCGTCTGCCACTAAGTATTGCTACTTCGTTCGACTTGCATGTGTTAGGCGTGCCGCCAGCGTACGTTCTGAGCCATGATCAAACTCTCAAGTTTAAAAACGGCGCACACTAGCTTCCATATAAATTCTAAGAATAAAATTTATATGATGTTGAAGTGTGTACGACAAATTTTGGTAACCTTAACCGTCCACACTTCTCTTCTTAAATTTTTACTTTTTATATAGCTAATTGAGCAAAAAGGCTCAATAATCCTTATTAATTTATTGTATTAACAATAATTTAATTGAGAAAGTTCAGTGCTTATAGGCTAAAATTATAGGAAATCAAGCATTTAAGATTAAAAAAATAGAGAAAAATGCCCTATTTATATGGGATTTTTTTGATTTTTAGCTGCCTCTAAACTAATAATTGAAAGACTTAAATATATAGATGCTAAAAAATTTAAAAAATAAATTAAAAAAAAATTTTGAAATTTTTGGTTTAATTACTTTGATTATTTGTACTGCTATTTCAACAAGCTTATATAATTATAAAAAAAATTTAAGTTATAACACTAATAATAGTTTTGTAGATAATATTTACTTTAAGAAAACTTTAAGTCACATCATTAAAAATCTTGATCCTAAATATAAAAAAATAAAGCACAAAATTAAAACTGGTGAAACATTTGATAAAATTTTAGAAAATTATGAGATTGAAAAAAAGGAAATTATTAAAATAAAAAACTCTTTAAAAAAAAAAGTTAATTTAAATAAACTTAATACTCAACAAATAATCTTATTTACTATCGATAAAACAAACAACAAAATTGAAGAATTTACTTATCAAACCTCTAATACTCAAAAGATTTTTTTAAAAAGGGATTTTGAAAAAGACAGTTTTACTGATCAAATTTTATCAATAAAATTAGAAAAAAAAATAATCTACAAAGAAAATATAATTAAACAAAGCTTATATAATGCGGCAACAGATGAAAATATACCAGCAAACACGATAATAGAATTTGCAAGGGTTTATGGATTTCAGGTTGATTTTCAAAGAGATATTAGAAGAAATGATAAATTTCAAATTATGTATGAAATCTTTTTAAACGAAAAAAAAGAAATAGTTGAAACTGGGGAAATTCTTTTTGCAAATTTAAAACTTAGTGGACAAGACAATAGTTTATACTATTTTGATAAAGAAGGAAGCGAAGGTCATTATGATAAAAACGGAAAGAGTGTTAAAAAAGCATTAATGAAAACACCCATAAATGGAGCTAGGCTTTCGTCTCCATTTGGAATGAGAAAACACCCAATAGATGGTTTCAATAAAATGCATAGAGGTACCGATTTTGCAGCTCCTATGGGTACGCCTATAATGGCTTCTGGAGATGGTGTTGTAAAAAAAGCTGGTTGGTGTGGTGGAGGAGGCAATTGTGTAAAAATCAAACACAATTCAACTTATCAAACTATTTATGCGCACATGTCAAAATTTGCACGAGGCATAAAATCTGGAGTTAGGGTTAAACAAGGTCAAACAATAGGATATGTGGGTTCTACTGGTAAATCTACTGGACCTCATTTACATTACGAAGTTATAGTAAATGGAAAAAAAGTAAATTCTCAAAAATTAAAACTTCCATCAGGAAAAATTTTAAAAGGCAAAGAAAGAAAACTATTTGAAACGAAAAAAATTAAATTAGATGTTCTTAAGTCTGAAAAAATACTTGGGTTAAACTAATTTATTTCTGCTTGTGAATTTTCGCTTTTTTGAATTTTTTTATCATCTTCAGAAACTTCCGATAAATCTTTATCTATATTCTTCTCAGAATTTTCATTATTTTTGCCTATAGTAACGTCTGAGTTATTTTCAGATGTGTTTTCTATAATTTTCTCTTTTCTAAAGCTTTCTCTATCATTTAATATTCTTGTGAAATGATCAGCATGCTGCAAATAATTCTCTGATAAAATTTTATCACCATTTGATAAGGCTTCCCTAGCCAAATCATTATATTTCTCAATTAGTTTTGGAGCATTGTGATTATTACGTCCAGGTGCTTTTCTCTTAAAATTATCATTGTTTGAAAAATTGGAACCAAATTTTGGAGCATCTCCATTTGATTTAAAATTTCTAGTATTTCTTCTAAAATTATTTCTTCTGTTGTTATTATTGTTATTCCTAAATGTTACCATGATTTTAATAATTATATTTTAGTACTGACAATACATCTGTCATTATATCCAAGATCTTTTAGAGCACTATTTATATAAAAACCTTCTTTTTTTAATAAATTAATTACTTTATTTTTTTGATCAAATCCGATCTCTAAAATAAATTTGCCATTTTTTTTTATCAGTTCAGAGGATTTTTTAATTACTTTTCTGATTTCCGATAACCCATCTAATCCACCATCTAATGCTAATCTTGGCTCAAACTCAGCAACATCTTTTTCCAAATATTTTAAATCACGTGTTTTAATATAAGGAGGATTAGAAACAATTAAATCATATTTACCTAAGTTGAATTTGTCAACATCTGATTTATATAATTTCAATCTAGAAATTACTTTATGTTTAATTGCATTAATTTTGCTTATTTTTATACATTTTTTACTAACATCTATTCCTGTTCCAAAAAAATTTTTTCTCTCTTTTAAGATTGATAAAAGAATACATCCCGAGCCAATTCCTATATCTAAAATATTTATTTTGCTCTTTTGTTTCGTTAAACTTAATATATTTTCAACAATTAACTCTGTGTCAGGTCTTGGTATTAAAATGTCTTTTGTAACAAAAAACTCTGAATTCCAAAAAGACTTCTTATTAATCAAATAGGCAACTGGCTTACCCAGAGATCTTTGTTCAATAAGTTTATAAAAAAAATTTAGATCATTTTTGTTAAGAATATTATCAGAATTTAATAAGATATTTTTTCTATCTTTATTAATTGTTTTTGCCATTAAAATTTCAGAATCTAATATTGGATTAGGTATAAATTTTTTTCTTAAAATTTTTGAGCCCTGATTAATAGCTAAATTGATATTCATATATTAATTTAAATTACTAAGACTTTCCTCTTGTGCTTGTAGGGTCAGAGACTCGATCATTTCATCAAATGCTTCCCCCTCTAAAAATTCATCTAACTTATGGAGTGTTAAGTTTATTCTGTGATCTGTTACTCTGCCTTGAGGAAAATTATAAGTTCTTATTCGTTCAGATCTGTCTCCTGTGCCAATTTTCGTTTTACGATCTTTAGACCTTTCTTGATCTATTCTTAATCTTTCAAGTTCATAAAGACGAGCTCTTAAAATTTTCATCCCTTTAGCTTTATTTTTATGCTGAGATTTTTCATCTTGTTGAGACACGGATAAGCCTGTGGGAATGTGAGTAATTCTAACTGCACTATCTGTCGTATTTACTGATTGTCCCCCTGGTCCTCCCGCTCTAAATACATCTATTCTTAAATCAGAGTCACTAATTTTTAAATCAACCTCTTCTGCTTCAGGCAAGACAGCAACTGTAGCTGCAGATGTATGAACCCTTCCCTGTGTTTCTGTATCTGGAACTCTTTGTACTCTATGAACTCCACTTTCATATTTTAATGTTGAATAAATATTACTACCTTTAATTGAGGCTATAACCTCTTTTAAACCTCCTGCATCACTTCTTGACATTGAGATTAATTCCAAAGACCACTTCTTTTTGTGACTTACTTTCTCATACATTTTAAATAAGTCTGATGCAAATAAACTTGCCTCTAATCCACCTGTGCCTGCTCTTATTTCAATAATTGCATTTTTTTTATCAGCCTCATCTTTTGGTAGTAAAAATAACTTCAATTTTTTTTCATTAATTTCGAATTCAGATTTTAAATGTATTAATTCAATTTCAGCCATTTTTTTAAGTTCATCGTCTGATGTTTGATCTTGTAAAATTTTTTCTAACTCTTTTTTATCATTTTCAAAAGATAAATGTTTTTTTGCAATTTCTACAATTTCATTAATATCTGAATACTCCTTAGATTTTTCTGCAAATAATTTTTTATCTATTTCTCCAGAAGAAAGTTCTTTCTCTAAAACTGAATGTTTTTCAATTAGCTCTTCAATTGTTTTGGTTGGAATCATTTTTTCACTTTTTTTCTAACTGAGCTGCCATTTTTTCAACTTCTGAAACTACTTTATTTATAATTTGGCCTGTTAACACTTTTTCACTTTGAACACCTGATAAATAAAGCATGTTATTTCCTTTTCCTCCTCCAGTTATACCAATATCGGTTAAAGCTGCTTCTCCTGGTCCATTTACGACACAACCAATTATTGACAGTGTTATAGGGGTTTTTATGTGAGATAGTTTTTCCTCTAATATTTTTACAGTATCAATAACTTGGAAAGCTTGTCTAGCACAAGATGGGCAAGATATTATTTTTACGCCTCTATTTCTTAGTCCTAAAGACTTTAGTATTTCGTTTCCAATTTTTACCTCTTTAACTGGATCATCAGATAATGATACTCTTATAGTGTCACCAATACCATCTAAAAGTAGTGAACCAAGACCTATTGAAGATTTAACACTGCCAGTAACAAAACTTCCAGCTTCTGTTATTCCTAAGTGTAATGGATAGTCCATTGCCTCAGAAAGTTGTCTGTAAGCAGCTATAGATAAAAATACATCAGATGATTTAACACTTACTTTAAAATTAAAAAAATTTTGATCCTCTAAAATTTTTATATTTCTTAAAGCGCTTTCCACTAATGCCTCTGGACATGGTTCTTTATATTTTTCCAATATATCTTTTTCTAAAGATCCAGCATTTACACCTTCTCTGAAATAAAACATTGTTAAATCGTCTCTGATATCTTTATATAAATTTGCGGAAACAACTGAAATTGAAAGACCATCTAAATGATCAAGGTCTTGAAAATCAATCATTTTAGTATTTTTTGATTGAGATGATAAAAAATTTGTTAAATTAATTCCCATATTGTTTAAATTATTTATTTAATACATATATTAAACAATATAAGTAAAGAATAAATCAAATAGTAATGTTAAACCCATTAAATTTATTAACAAAATTTATCAAATCTAGTAATCAAAAAGAGCTAGATAGAATTAGTAAAATTGTTGAAAAAATAAACTCATACGAGGAAGATTTTAAAAATTTAAATGACGACGACTTTCCAAAAAAAACTAATGAATTTAAAAATCAGTTAAAAGATGGAAAAACTTTAGACGAGTTGCTTCCTGAAGCTTTTGCTTTGGTTAGAGAGGCTGCCAAAAGAACACGTAACGAAAGACACTTTAATGTTCAGTTAATTGGAGGTGTTGCTTTGCATGAAGGTAAAATTGCTGAAATGAAAACTGGAGAAGGAAAAACTTTAACAATCTCATTAGCTGCTTACTTAAATTCCTTGAGTGAAAAAGGTGTTCATATAGTCACCGTTAATGATTATCTTGCAAAAAGAGACTCGATAGAAATGGGGGAGATATATAATTTTCTAGGTCTAACTTCTGGATTTATTAACAATTATCAAGATGATGCTGAGCGTAAAAAAAATTACAATTGTGACATTACATATGCAACTAACAGTGAATTGGGTTTTGATTACCTAAGAGACAACATGAAATTCTCTGAGAAACAAATGGTTCAGAGAGAACATAATTTTTCAATAGTTGATGAGATAGATTCTTGTTTGATTGATGAAGCAAGAACACCTTTGGTAATTTCTGGAGCAGCTGAAGATAAAACTGCTCAATATCTAGCAATTGATAAACTAGTTAGAATATTAAATAATAAAGACTTTGAAATAGATGAAAAAGAAAAAAGCATTTTGTTGACAAATGATGGAATTAATAATGTTGAAAAACTCTTTTCTAACGCTGGTATTTTAAAAAATAATAATTTTTATGACCCAGAAAATTTACATTTAGTTCACCATGTTAATCAAGCTTTACGAGCAAATCATCTATTTGAAAAGGGTAGAGACTATATTGTTAAAGATGGAAGTCTTAAAATTATTGATGAACTTACCGGAAGAATTTTAGAAGGCAGACGTTTTGGAGATGGTTTGCATCAAGCATTAGAGGCTAAAGAAAAAATTCAAGTACAGGCTGAAAATCAAACGTTAGCTTCAATAACTTATCAAAATTATTTTAAACTTTATAAAAAAATATCAGGTTGTACTGGTACAGCCGCTACAGAATCTGAAGAATTTTTTGAAATTTATAATCTACCTGTTGTTGTTATTCCAACAAATAAAGAAATGATAAGAAAGGATTTTAATGATTTAATTTTTAGAACAGAAAAAGAAAAGAATGACGCTATTATAGAAAAAATAATTGAAAGAAATAGATTAGGTCAACCTATTTTAGTTTTTACCTCAAGCATTAATAAATCTGAAGTTTATTCAAATTTATTAAATCAAAAAAATATTAAACATGTAGTGCTAAACGCAAAAAATCATGAAAATGAGGCTGAGATAATTGCAAATGCAGGAAAAGAAAATTCATTAATAATTACGACAAGTATTTCTGGAAGAGGAGTTGATATTCAACTTGGTGGTAAGAAAGGTTCTATTCCAGAAGATCAACTAAAAATAAATAAAGATAAAATTAAATCCTTAGGTGGTTTATTTGTAATTGGTACAGAAAGAATGGAGTCTAGAAGAGTCGATAACCAGGCAAGAGGAAGATCTGGAAGACAAGGAGATGAAGGAAGTTCTGTATTTTATGTTAGTCTAGAGGATGATTTAATGAGAATTTTTGGATCAGAGTCTATGAATAGCATGCTCGAAAAACTTGGACTCAAAGATGGTGAAAGTATTGATCATCCTTGGATAAATAAAGCATTAGAGAGAGCTCAGCAGAAAGTTGAAGCTAGAAATTTTGATATAAGAAAAACACTTATTAAATTTGACAATGTTCTAAATGATCAAAGGCATGTTGTATTTTCACAAAGAAAAAATGCAATGAATAGTGAAAATATCTTTGATTATTCAGATGAATTTTTAAAAGAAATATCTGATGATTTAATAAAGTTAAAAATTTCAAATTTATCCAATCCTAAAAGTAATGAATTTAATAATAAAACAAAGCAAATAGTTGGAAAAAGCTTTGAAGAAACTGAATTTAAAGATTTAATTGAAGCAAAAGATAAAGATTTCAGAGAAAACATTTCTAATAAATTTCAAGAAACTAGAAAGGAGCGGATTAAACTTCTAGGTGAAGATCATGCAAAAGAGATTGAAAAAAGAATTTTTCTTCAATCAATAGATTTAAACTGGAAATCACACATTCAATATTTAGAGCAATTAAGACAAGTCATAGGTCTAAGATCTTATGGTCAAAGAGATCCATTAGTTGAATATAAAAAAGAAGCATTTGAATTGTTTTCAAATCTTTTAGAAAAATTAAAATTAGATTATGTAACTATTTTAATGAACTTAAAAGTTGTTCTTGAGTCAAGCCAGGAAAATGAAAACAAACAAAACGATATTTCTAAACAAATTTCAAACAAAAAAAAAATGGGAAGAAATGAACCATGTTTTTGTGGATCTGGAAAAAAATTCAAGCATTGTCACGGTGCTTTATAAATTTAAATAAATAACAGAATTAAGGAAATTAAAATTAATCCACCAGCAACAGCTGATAATATTTTTTTTGATTTTAAAATATTATCAAAATTATTTTTCTTAATAGTTAATGTACTTAGATCCTCAGTACTATTCATAAAACCATCGTTTCTTCCAATTTTAAGAAATTTATTTTTTCTCTCATTCATGATTTCTTCAGAGGATAATTCATCAAAATAATTTAAATTTTTTGTTAAAGTTTCTCTCACCTTATTTAATATAATATCTCTATCTCTGTGTGCACCGCCTAAAGGTTCTTCAATTATTTCATCAATAACTTTTAATTTTAATAAATCTTTAGCAGAAAGTTTCATAGCTTTCGCAGCATCAAGCATTTTTTTTGGATCTCTCCATAGAATAGTTGCACATCCCTCAGGGGATATTACTGAATAAATTGCATTTTCTAACATTAGAACTTTGCTTGAAGAGGCTAATGCTATTGCTCCACCAGAACCACCCTCACCTATAATTATTGCAATTGTTGGAACCTTAAGTTCCATACAGCACTCAATAGATTTTGCAATCGCTTCGGCTTGTCCTCTCTCCTCTGCTCCTACACCTGGATATGCTCCTGGAGTATCAATAAAAGAAATTATCGGAATATTAAATTTGTTTGCCAAGTTCATTAACCTGATGGTTTTTCTATAACCCTCTGGTCTCATCATTCCAAAATTTCTCTCAATTCTGCTATCTAAATCTTCTCCTTTTTCTTGACCTATCACTAATACAGATTTTCCATTAAATTTTGCAAATCCAGTTAAAACTGATTTATCCTCTCCGTAATATCTATCTCCAGATAGTGAGATAAAGTCATCAAATAAATTATCGATAAAAAATTTTGCTTTTGGTCTATCTTCGTGACGAGCAACCATAGTAGTTTGCCAAGGATCTAGATTAGAGTAAATATTTTTTAATTTTTCATCTATTTCATTTTGGGTACTTGAAATTTTTTGAGTATTGACTTCTGATAATCCCTCTTGATTGTAGGGATCTTTTAATTTTTCTAGTTCATTTTCTAGATCTTTAATTTCTGTTTCAAAATTTAGGTAATTTTTCATAATTTATTTATAGCGGATGGTTAAAATACAAAAAAGGCAATAAAATGATCGTAAATAGAGTGTAATTCTTATTAATTGACTTAATTCTTTTAACGGATACTAATTAACTATCGGGAGAGACTATTTATAGCGCCGAAGGAGCAACCACCCCGGAAACTCTCAGGCAAAAGGACCGATTAAAGCATAACACTCTGGAAAGAGATTGATTTCCGCCGAAGGAGTAAAGCTCTCAGGCAAAAATACAGATGGGGTACGAAATTAAGTGCTATGCAAGAAAAATACATTAAAATTAATAATCTACAAGTATCTGAGAAGCTATCAAACTTTGTAAATGATGAATTATTAAAGAATACAAATTTATCTCCAGAAAACTTTTGGTCAGGTCTAGAAAAAACCCTTGATGAGCTAGCACCAAAAAATAAAGAACTAATTAAATTAAGAGATGATTTACAAAAGAAAATAGATGATTGGCATATCAAAAATAAAGGTAAAGAATTTAATGTAGATGAGTATAAAAAATTTTTATTAGAAATTGGTTATTTAAAAAAAGAAGGACCCGATTTTAAAATAGAAACCAAAAATGTTGATGAAGAAATTGCAAGTATAGCTGGACCTCAGTTGGTTGTACCTGTAATGAATGCGAGGTATGCATTAAATGCTGCGAATGCAAGATGGATGAGTTTATATGATAGTCTTTATGGAACTGATGTAATTGAACAATCTGAAGACAGCGTATCTGAGAGATATGATCCTTTAAGAGGTGAAATGGTTATAAAATATGGAAGAGATTTTTTAGATAAATACTTTCCATTAGCGGGATTAAGCTGGAATAAAATTACAAGTTTTGCTGTAAAATTTGGAAAATTAAAAGTTTTGAAAGGTGCTGATATTTTTGATTTAGAGGATGAAAATAAATTTATTGGACACAGAGGTGAAAGTGATAATCCATCTGCAATTATTTTAAAAAATAATAATTTACATATTGAAATTCTAAAAGACTCAAGAGCTTTTGCTGCCCAACAAGATCATGCTGGTATTAGCGATATAATACTAGAATCTGCGGTGTCAACAATTTGTGATAATGAAGATAGCGTGGCAGCAGTTGACTCTGAAGATAAAATTATTTGTTATCGAAATTGGCTTGGTCTAATGAAAGGAGATCTTAAGTCAAAATTTGAAAAAGAAGGTAAATTATTTGAAAGAAAATTAAATCCACATAGAAGTTATATCTCAAAAGATGGCAAAGGTTTAAAGTTGCATGGTAGAAGTCTCTTACTTGTTAGAAACGTTGGTCATTTAATGACAAACCCTTCAATTTTATTAAGAGATGGAAGTGAAATACCAGAGGGTATTTTGGATGCATTTATAACTACAGCAGCCGCGCTACATGATATTAAAAATAAAAATAATTCAAGAACCGGATCAGTTTATATTGTAAAACCTAAAATGCATGGTCCAGACGAGACGGCATTTACAGATTTAATTTTTTCAAAAGTTGAGGAAGTTCTAAATTTACCTAAGTACACTTGTAAGATTGGAATTATGGATGAAGAAAGACGAACATCAGCAAATTTAAAAGAGTGTATTAGAAGTCTTAAAAATAGAGTTTTTTTTATTAACACTGGCTTCCTGGATAGAACTGGTGACGAAATGCATACATCAATGGAGGCTGGTCCGATGATTAAAAAAGGTGATATGAAATCATCAAAATGGATTAATGCTTACGAAAACAACAATGTTGATATTGGTTTAAGTTGTGGGTTTTCTGGTAAAGCTCAAATTGGAAAAGGAATGTGGGCAATGCCAGACAAAATGAAAGATATGATGGAGCAAAAAACAGGACACTTAAAAGCAGGAGCAAACTGCGCATGGGTTCCTTCTCCAACAGCAGCTGCATTACATGCTTTACATTATCATGAAATAAATATTTTTAATGAACAAAAAAAAATAATTGATAGAGAACCAGCTAAGCTTGATGATCTCTTAACTATCCCAATAGCAGATAGACCTAATTGGTCTGTAGAAGATATAAACAAAGAAATTTCTAATTCTGCACAAACCTTATTAGGTTATGTGGTAAGATGGGTTGATCAGGGTGTGGGTTGTTCTAAAGTGCCCGATATTAACAATATAGGCTTGATGGAGGATAGAGCAACACTAAGGATTTCTTCACAACATATAGCTAACTGGATTCATCATGGAGTTACAACAAAAATACAAGTAACTGAAATAATGAAAGAGATGGCCAAAATAGTAGATGATCAAAACAAAGATGATCCACTATATGTTAAAATGAGTAGTGATTATGAAAAATCTATAGCATTTCAAACTGCATGTGATTTAGTGTTTAAGGGTAAAGAGCAACCATCAGGTTATACTGAGCCATTACTTCATTTGAATAGGTTAAAAAAAAAATCTAATCTGAGTTTGAAACCAAATTAGATCGATTTTTAAAAGCAGAAAATAAAGTCCCATCATCTAGACTTTCAATCTCTCCTCCTACAGGTAAACCTTGTGCTAATTTAGTAATTTTAACATCTAAATTTTTTAGACTATCTTGAATATAATATGCAGTTGTTTGACCTTCAACAGTTGCACTAGTTGCAAGAATTACCTCTTCGATTTTATCTCTATTAACTCTTTCAACTAATGAGTTAATTAATAAATCTTCTTTTCTCTGGCCAACTGAAGAAATTGTCCCTCCTAAAATATGAAAATAGCCCTGAAAGATATTTGAATTTTCAATCGACCATTGGTCTGCAATATCCTCTACTACACAAATTTTATTAAATTTTTCTCTTGTATTCTCACAATTTAGACAGCCATTTGAATTTGACTTTAATGCACCACATGAATTGCATCTAACTACATTTTTGTAAACCTGTGCCAATGTATTTGCCATAGGTTTTACAAGTTCATCACGATTATTTATTAATTTTAAAACAATTCTTTTTGCTGATTTGGGACCTAAACCTGGAAGTTTTGAAATTAATTTAATTAATTCTTCTATCTCACTTATGTTTTGCATCTATTATAAAGGCCATTTAAAACCAGGAATTCCAAAACCCCCAGTAGCTTTTGAAATTTCCTCAGTTGTTTTTGATTTAAGTTGAGATTTAGCACTATTATGTGCTGCAACAATTAAATCTTCAATTATGGTTTTGTCCTCTTTCATAATTTCATCAGATAACTTTATCGTTTCCATCTCTCCTTCTCCATCCAAAGTTATCTTTACAGAATTTGAACCTGAAACTCCTTCAGCTCTAATTTCCTTAATCTTTTGTTGGCTTTCTTTCATTTTTGCCTCAAGTTCTTTTGCTTTATCTAAAATTTTACTAAAATCAGTCATTATCAACTCCATCTTTGTTTGAATTTACATCTATTAATTCTGCGTCAGGAAATCTATCAATCACACTTTTAAATATTTCTAAATTTTTCATTTCATCAATTAATTGTTTTTTAACATTTTTTTGTTTGTCTTTTAATGACATTTGCCCCTTTAATTTACTGAATGTAATAATCCATCTTTCACCAGTCCACTCAAAAAGTTTTGATGATAAATCTTTTACAAAATCTTTGTCTAAACTTTCATTAAAAGATATTTCAATTCTATTTTTTTCAAATTTTACAAGATTAACGTTTTTTTCTAACTCATATTTTAATTTAATCTCTTTTTTTTTTGCACAGATTTCGATTAGATCTTCAAATGCACTTATATCAATTTTATTTTCTGCTTTAATTTCTGTTTGAACTTCTGGTTTAGTTTTTTCTTCCTGTGCAACGTTCTTAATTTGATTGATTGTTTTAGAAGTTGATTCAGTTTCTTTATTCTTAACTAAATTTTCACTCTTCAAGTCAACCTCAACTTTTTCAATTTTATTTTCAGATTTTACAGAACTTAAATGCATTAGTCTTATTAAGAACATCTCAATTGAAAGGTGTTGATTAGATACTATGTCTATCTCTTCTAGAGAAGAAATGGCAAATTGCCAAAATAATATTAATACCTCAGAGTCTATTTGATTTGATAGATTTTTAATTTTAGAAAATTCTTCATCATTTAATGAAAAGTTTGTACTTTCTAAAGTTAAAGAATTAATATTTTTAAAGTAGTATAGTAACTCTAAGAAATCATTAATGAAAACCTTTGGTTCAATACCTTGGTCATAAATTTTTCTATAAATACTTATTACTTTTATTTCTTCACCTTTTAAAATTAACTCAAACAAATCAATTAATTGAGATTTATTAAAATACCCAAAAATTTTCTGAGCTGAATTTAAGTCTAATTCTTTTCCTTCATCCAAACTTAATAACGCTCTATCCAGTAACGATAAAGAATCTCTAACAGAACCCTCAGAAATTTTTACTATAAGCTTTAAAGCATCGTCACTTATTTTTCCATTTTCCTTATCCTTTATTTTTTTAATAAAATCCAATAATTCTGAGGATTTAATTCTAGATAGATCAAATCTTTGACATCTAGATAATACTGTGATTGGAATTTTTTTAATTTCTGTAGTTGCAAAAATAAATTTTAGATATTCCGGTGGTTCCTCTAAAGTTTTTAATAAAGCATTAAATGCTTGTTTGCTTAACATATGAACTTCATCGATAATGAAGATTTTATATTTAGCCGATGTCGGCCCATATCTTGAAAATTCGATTAAATCTCTTACGTCATCAACACCTGTTTTGCTTGCTGCATCCATTTCAAGCACATCTATATGACTAGACTCACTTATAGATTTACAGCTTTCACAAAAGTTTTCTTTACATAAATTATCGATGTCATTTGAACAATTAAGTGCTTTTGCAACAATTCGTGCTGTTGTAGTTTTTCCTATTCCCCTTATTCCAGTGAATAAATATGCATTGGGTATTTTATCAGCTTTAATCGAATTGGTAATAGTTTCTGCAACAACCTCTTGACCAATAAGATCATCAAAAGTTTGTGGTCTATATTTTAATGCTAATACTTTTGAGTTATTATTCATATATCTATAAGGAGACTAGAACCTGAATAACTGTCTCTACGACTGCTTCCGTTAAGATCTGGTCGGGTTCAAGCAGCATCCACCTCTAGCCTCCAAGACCATTATAGCAGTTAAAATTTCTAATCTACAAGAAAAGATTGTTATTTTTTTTGTCTCAAGTTATCTGCTTCGAAAACACCTAGAACGTGAAAATCCTCACAATGCAAGCCTAGCTCCTCAAGAGATTTCTGAACTTTTGGATCTTCTATGTGTCCATCCAAATCACATAAGAAAAAATATGAGTCGAAACTATTTTTTTCTGGATAACTTTGTAGTTTAGTTAAATTTACACCATTAATAGCAAAACCTCCTAGTGATTGATAAAGGGCAGCTGGCTTACCTCTCAATTTAAATAAAAAAGAGGTTATGTAAGTTTTATCTTTAAATTCCGGTTGAGAAATATTTTTTCCCATAAGCAAAAATCTTGTCAAATTTCCACTTTCGTTTTCTATATTTGTTTTAATTATTTCTAAACCATAAATTTCAGCACTCAATGAAGATGCAATGGCTGATTGCTTAACATCTTTTGTTCTAGAAATCATTTCAGCAGATCCAGCCGTATCTGCTCTTATATGTTCTGCTAGATTATTTTCTTTTATAAATTTTGAACATTGAGACAATCCTTGTGCGTGTGAATATACTTCTTTGATATCTTTTAATTTAGCACCAGGTTGTCCTAATAAGTTGTGTTCAATTTTTTGAAAATGCTCTTTATAAATATTTAGCCTATGTTTAAAAATTAAATATTCAATTCCAATGTTGCCAGTAATTCTATTTGACTCTGGAATTATAATTCTGCTATCTGGTTCTTCTGATGCTTTGTTAAAACAATCATCAAAAGTTTTACAAGGCAAGATTTCTGCTTTAGGATCAATTGAAAGCGCTGCTAAATGAGAATATGCACCAAACGTTCCTTGAAAATAAATTTTACTCATCAATTCTTATATTCCATTATTTTTTTCAAGGCTAGATAATCTTCCTCTGTATCTACTCCTGTTGGAGATGATTTGGCAAGTGAAACATTGATATCAATATTATTATCTAATGCTCTTAATTGCTCTAACCGATTTTCTTTTTCACTTTTAGATTGGCTTAATTGAACAAATTTTTCGAGTGAGTCTTTTGAATAACAATAAATGCCAATATGATGATAAATATTTTCTATCCTTTCAGACTTTCTTAAAAAAGATATACTCTTTGGAAAATTGTTCTCCCTCAGAGTATTTTCAGTAATGACCTTTACAATATTTTCATTTCTCAAGTTTTTATGGTCATTTATTGTTGCAGCAAGAGTTCCTATATTAGAAGGATTTTTTAACATTTTATCATTCAATTTTACTATATCTTGAATGTCGATTGCCGGTTCATCACCTTGTAAATTCATAATGAAATCAACATCTCTAATATTTGATTTTTTAAGAGCCTCATAAATTCTATCTGTGCCTGTATTGTGTTTATTGCTAGTTAAAATAGCATTGAAACCATTGCTTCTTACATCTTCAATAATTTCCTGGTCCTCTGTGGCTACAATCACATCTCCAATATTGGCCTCTTCTGCTTTTTTAGATACATGTGAAATAATTGATAAACCATTTATTTTTAGCAAAGGTTTACCTGGCAGCCTAGTGGCGGACATTCTCGAAGGTATAATTACTAAAGTTTTCATTATATTTTTCAAAATATTATACTAATTAAACAACTATAGAGGCAAATTTATACATTAAATTTTAGCTTTTTTTTAATTTATCATGTTATACGTTCACTACAAAATTTAGAAAAAATGGATTCTTTTGAAATTAATAAAATAGTTGCTGCAGTTTTAATGGTTGCTCTAATTATCATCGGTATTGGAAAATTATCTGATGTCATATTCCATGTGGATAAACCCGAGAAACCTGGTTATTCAGTTGAAGTACAAGCTATCACTACTGTATCCACAGACAAATCTAGTACGACATCAGAAAAAATTGATATATCGGCATTAATGGCAATGGGAGATATTGCTCATGGTGAAAAAGTTTTTAAAAAATGTGCAGCTTGTCATTCGATTGTTAAAGGAGGAAAGAATGCTATAGGTCCAGCGCTTTATAATGTTGTGGGAAGAAAAGTTGGAGCTATTGAAGACTATAAATATTCCAAAGCGTTAGCTGCATATGATAAGAATTGGACTTTTGAAGAACTGAATGGATTTTTAATAAAACCTGCTAAATGGATAAAGGGAACAAAGATGGCATATGCAGGTCTTAGAAAAGAAAAAGATAGAGCCTCTGTTATAAAATATCTAAATGAGAATTCAGACAGCCCTTTGCCGCTACCTTAATTTTCCAAAACAATATAATAAAATACTTTTTTGTACATGAACTCTATTAAGAGCTTGTTGCCATACATGAGATTTTTTTCCCAAGAAAACATCATCACTCACTTCATCTCCTCTAGGTAAACAATGTAAAAAAATGCAACTTTTTTTTGCATAACTCATCAATTTTTTATCAATTTTAAAATTTTTAAACGCTTTTATTTTTTTCTTCTTATTAACTTTGTCATTTAAAGAAATAACTTTATCAGAAAAAATTACGTCTGCATTAGAAACTGCTTTTTTTGCATCATTGTAAATATAAATTTGCTTATTATTTTTTTTGACCCAAGCTTTTACTTCCCTTCCTGGTTCAAATTTTTTTGGACAACCAATACTTAGCTTGAAAGAAAATTTTACTGATGCAGCTATTAAACTATCCAGAACATTGTTAGAGTCACCTATCCAGCAAATTTTTAAATTAGAAATAGGTTTCTTCATTATTTCCTCAACAGTAAAAACATCTGATAAAACCTGTGTTGGATGAGATGAAGGACTTAACCCATTGATGACGGGTATTGATAAATATTTTTCAAAGTTTTCAATCTTTTTATCACTATCGGTTCTAATCATAAATCCATCACCATAGGTCGAAAGAATTTTAGCCGTATCAGCAATACTCTCTCCACCTTGACCTAAATGAAGTTCATTAGATCTCAAAGTCAAAGTACCACCACCTAATTGTTTGATAGCTAAATAAAAACTTAATCTCGTTCGCAGGCTAGATTTTTCAAACATTTGAATTAATAATTTTCCTTTTAAAGGCGCACCCTGATCAACCTCTAATGTACTTAGTTTTTTTCTTAAACTTTTTCTTTTTTTAGCATCAACAACAATCTTTCTAAGATCTTTTGCAGGTATATCTTTTAAATTAATAAAATGTTTCATATTATTTTATCTGCGAACAGACCTTTTCAATAATTTTTAATGCTAAATCTAGTTCTTTTTTTTTGACATTTAATGGAGGCAAAATCCGAACAACATTTTCTGCGGCTCTAATAGTCAGTAGCTGATTGTTCATCAATTTTTTTATAAATTCATTTTGATCTTTATGTAACTGTATCCCAATCAAAAAGCCTCTTCCTCGTATTTGCTTAATAATGTTTGGATACTTTTGTTTTATTTTATTTAATTTAAATAAAAAATATTTTGATAAATTTTTTACATTATTTAAAAATTTCTTATTTGATATAATATCCATTACAGTATTTCCAACAGACATAGCCAAAGGGTTTCCTCCAAATGTTGATCCATGAGTGCCTGGTACCATTCCTGAAGCAACTTTTTTATTCATTAAAACTGCACCTATGGGAAAACCTCCACCAATACCTTTTGCAATTGGTACAATATCAGGTTTTACTTTAGATTTTTCAAAAGCAAAGAAATCACCAGATCTTCCAACTCCACACTGAACTTCATCAAGTATTAATAGTATTTTTTTCTTGTTACATAATGCTCTTAATTCTTTCAAACACCAATCTGGAATTACTTTTATACCACCTTCGCCCATAATTGTTTCAACCATAATAGCAGCAGTATTTTTATTAATTTTTTTTTTGAGAGAATTGTGGTCTCCAAAACTGAAGTGATCGAAACCAGTTACTTTTGGGCCAAATCCCTCTGTCATTTTTTTTGATCCGCTAGCAAAAATTGCTGCCAAAGTTCTTCCATGGAAAGAGTTTTTAATACATAAAATTCTATTTTTATTTGGTTTACCTATTGAGTAGAAATATCTTCTCGCAACTTTTATTGCCGCTTCTGTAGCTTCAGCTCCGCTATTTTGAAATATCACAAAATCAGCAAAAGTTTTAGTACATAATTTTTTAGCAAGTTTTTCGCCTTCTGGAATTTGGAAAGCATTGGAAACGTGCCAAAGTTTTTTTGATTGATCTTTTATTGTTTTAACTAATTTTGCATGGGCATGACCTAAAGAATTAACAGCTATTCCTTGAACAAAATCTAAATATTTTTTGTTATTTGTGGAATATAGATAACTTCCTCTTCCATACTTAAAGGCAATCTTTTTTCTGTTATAATTTTTTGCTAAATTACTCATAAGTTTAATTGGTTTTTATAAATTTTAATTATTAGATACAAGTGATGATTGAAATTTCATGTATTTAGATAAATTAATTTTTTGTTGATAACTCTAATATTTTGATTGTTTAAATTTCTTTTATATCAGTATATTGTTGTTAATTGTAAATAACACACAATATCTAGTTTATGAGTTGGACAGAAGAAAAAGTAACAAAACTAAAAGAACTTTGGGGTAAAGGAAGCACTGCTAGTCAAATTGCAGAGATTATAGGTGGAATTAGCAGAAATGCAGTCATAGGAAAAGCACATAGACTGAATTTGTCAGCAAAAATTAAAACCAGAGTAGCTACCACTAATCAAGGTTATGAAAACTCTTTAGAAGAAAAAAATAGTAAACCTAGAAGAGGTCGCAAAAACAAGTTTAAATCTCTAATAATTGAAAAGGATTTTGAGCCAGAAAATCCTAAACAATTAGAAGAATTAGATGAAAACTCATGCAAATGGCCAATAGGTCATCCAAATGAAAGTTCATTTTATTTTTGTGGAAGATCTTCACTTAAGGATTTTTCTTACTGTAAATTACATCTTCTGTATGCCTATCAACCAAAAGGTAAAAAAGAAGAAGTTACAGAAAAAGAAGAAGTACCAGAATTTATAAAAAAAATAAAATCAGCTTAAATTAAATATTTCTGATCTTAAAATTTAATTATTAATTTTATATTTTTCTGTGGAAAACTGCCCTCCATCCCTCCACATAAAACAATATTTTTCTACTTCATGATCAAAATATCTTTTACTAGGTACGCCAATTTCTGAGTTTGTTCTATATTTACCAGACAAAATATTATCGTACTTTAAAAGTTTCAATTGATCTCTAGTAAAAATTGGTTTTGGCATTATTTCAAATAATCTTGCAATAGTTTTTGCTAAAGGCAAAGGTAAAGGTAACAAAATCCTTTTTTTACCAATTAAATTTAACAATTTTTGTATTATCTCTTTAAAGGATATTATTTCAGGCCCAACACATTCGATTATATTAGAATCAACATTCTTTTCTATGACGTAGTAAATTATATCTGTTAAATCTGAACAATGAATCGGAGTAAATTTAGTATTACCATTATAGTAAAGCGGAAATAAAGGTAGCCTATTTAATAATGTCATAAAGTTTGTCGTGAAATTATCATCCACTGAAAATACTACCGAAGGCCTCAAAATTGTAGCAAGAGGAAAATTTTTTAACACTAGATTTTCACCTTCTAACTTACTTTTTGCATAATCAGAGTCTATTGCACTGTTAATTCCTAACGCTGATAGATGAATGAAATGCTTTAAATTATATTCTTTAGAAAGCTTAGCTAAGACAGAAGGAAAAATTGTATGAATATTTTTAAAAGTATTACCCTTTTTTTCTTCATATAAAATACCAATTAAATTAATACAAATATCTGCACTTCTAAAAAGCTCTCGTATTTTATTTTCTTCAAAAATATTAGACTCTACAATATCAATGTATCCAGCGTTGGCTTGTGTTTTAATGATATAACTTTTTTGATGAATATTTCTTGTTACAACTGTAACTTTATAGTTATTCTTTGTAAGTTTTCTTATAAGATTTTTACCAATTTGGCCACTACCACCAAAAATTAGACAATTTTTTGCTTTCATATATATATATTTATAAATGAGTAATAATATTCAATTACATAAAAACGATCTACCAGATGAATTGAAATTAGGCAATATAATAGCTGTTGATGGTGAGTTTATGGGTCTAAATGTCAGACGTGATCCATTGTGTCTGATTCAAATATCCACTGGAAATTCAGATGCACATATTGTTCAATTTGATAGGCAAAATTATGATGCACCAAATTTAATAAGTTTGTTTTATGACGAAAAAGTTACTAAAATTTTTCACTATGCAAGAGCTGATTTAGCCCATATTAAATATTATCTTAAAACTGAAGTAAATAATATTTTAGATACTAAAATTGCTTCAAAATTAGCAAGATCTTATTCTGATAACCATTCATTAAAAACTTTAATTAAAGAATTTATTAATATTGATATTAGCAAGCAATTTCAAAATTCAGATTTTGGTGGTAAATTATCAGTAGCACAAATGAAATATTGTGCTAATGATGTTATTTATCTTCATAAAATTCATGATGAGCTTTACAAAATACTTGAGAGAGAAAATAGAGTTAAACTCTATGAAGATTGTTTAAAATTCGTTAAGACTAGAGTTCAGCTTGATTTATCAGAGTTTAAGGATGATATTTGGTCACATTAATGAAAAGTAAAAAATTTATATCTACCGCGAAGGATGTAATAAATCTTGAAATCAAAGCACTTCAAAAATTAAAAAAAAATATTAACAATTCATTTAATCAAGCTGTTCTTCAAATTACGAAATGTCAATCAAAAGTAATTTTGTGTGGTGTAGGTAAGAGCGGTTTGATAGCATCTAAAATTGCGGCGACACTTGCATCAGTTGGAACACCATCGTTTAATCTTTCAGCAAGTGAAGCCTCGCATGGAGATCTGGGTATGATTTCTAAAAAAGATATTTTAATACTCATAAGCAACTCGGGTGAAACTATTGAACTAAAAAATATAATTCAGTTTGCAAATAGAAATAAAGTTTTATTAATTGGTATAGTTTCAAAAAAAGACTCAATTTTGTATAAAGCTTCAGACATTAAGCTTCTAATTCCAGCTGTTAAAGAAGCTGGAGGAATTGTGCCCACAGCATCAACCACTACTCAACTTGCTCTTGGAGACGCATTAGCTATTTCAGTTATGCAAAATAAAAAGTTTGGAAAAATTGATTTTAAAAAATTACACCCTTCAGGTAGTCTTGGAGCACAATTGAAAACAGTTGAAGACATTATGATCACTGGTTCTGCAATACCATTCGTAGATGAAAATACGAAAATAAGTAAAGCTTTAAAAGTATTAAATAAAAAAAAGTTAGGGCTTTTAATAGTGAGAAATAAATTAAAAAATTTGACTGGTATTTTAGTTGATGGAGAAATTAGAAGGTTTAGTCAAAAAAACTTAGATTTTAAATCATTGCCTGTTAAAGATGTGATGACAAAAAGACCTATTACGATAGATAGAAATGAACTTGCGGCCAAGGCATTATCAATAATGAATAGCAAAAGGATCACGTCTCTTATTGTTGTTAATAAGAAAAGACCCCTTAAAACTATTGGCGTTATTCACATTCATACAATTTTACAATCAAATATAGCTTAAATGCAAAGTAAAATAATAGTTAAAATTTTAATTATTTTAATACTTTTGTTATCAGTTTTTTTTTTTATTTATTATAAATTTTTTAATATAGAAAAAATTTCTGTATCTGAACCAATAAAGGAGGAGGTTTCTACTTATAGTTCAAATATAATCAAAGATGTTGAATATACAACTACTGATACTGATGGAAATGAGTATATAATTAAATCAATTCAGGGCGAGATAGATTTTAATACTCCAAACATAATTTATTTAACAAAAGTAAAAGCTTTAATTAAATTAAAAGACTCAAATGAAATAACTATTACATCTGAATATGGGAAATATAATTCCAATAATTTTGATACAATTTTTTCAAAAAACGTAATAATTCGTTATTTAGACAATGAAATTACAGGAGAATATCTTGACTTTTCTTTTGATAGAAACACTCTGATAATTTCTAAAAAGGTTATATATAATAATGTAGATAAAATTATGAAAGCCGATGTTATAGAAATGAATATTAAAACAAAAGATACAAAAATATTTATGCACGAAGACAAAAAAAAAGTAAATATAAGAAGTAAAAATTAAATGGCTATAATTAAAACTTTTCGGATAAAATCATTTAAAAAAGAGGATACTATAATCGAATTCGAAAACGTCTCTCTTTCTTATGGGAATAGGTTAATTTTAGATAACATTAATTTTAAAATAAATAAAAATTCTATACATGGCATGTTGGGACCAAATGGAGCTGGTAAAAGCACAATCTTTAATTTAATTACAGGACTAATAAAACCAAAAAGTGGAAAAATAAAAATATTTGGAGAAGATGTTACAGAATACCCCGTTTATGTTAGAACTAAAAAGTTTAAAACTGGATATTGTCCACAGTATGGTGGTTTTTTTAATGATTTAACACTTCATGATAATCTAAGAGCGATAAGTGAAATAGTTATTGATAATAAAAATCTTCGAAAAGAAAGAGTCAATTTCTTAATTTCAAAATTTGAATTTGAAAACTTAAAAGATATTAAAGCAAAATTTCTCTCTGGTGGACAAAAAAAGCGTTTGGTAATAGCTCTGGCTCTTTTAAGTGATCCAAAAGTACTTTTATTAGATGAAGTTTATGCGGCTCTTGATGTTCTTACAATTAAAATGTTACAAGAAACGATTGTTAATCTCCAACAAGAGAATCAAATAACAACGTGCATATGCGATCACCAAGCACGTGATCTTCTGGCTACTTGTGATGTTGCTATGATACTTAATGAAGGAAAAATTATTGCTCAGGATACTC
>CACDQA010000006.1 GCA_902554745.1 uncultured Pelagibacteraceae bacterium | reverse complement strand
TCAACACTATTTAACGGGACCCATTCAATTTCTGTAGAAATAAAATTCACAATAATTTTCTCAAGATTTTTTTTTACATTATATATCTCGCTCATTTGACACTGGACCTCATGATAACCCTCGTAAGACAAACATTCATCAGCTCCTGACTCAATCGCTAAATCAAAAATTTTTTCATCAGATATCTCTTTTTTATCTATTTTGATTATACCCAATTGTTGAAAATTGTGAGATGCTGAACCTTGAGTTCCTAAGCTCCCTCCATTTTTTTGAAAAATAGTTCTAATATTTGATGCGGTCCTATTTTTGTTGTCTGTTAAAGTTTCAACTATAACAGCAATCTTTTCTGGTCCAAACCCCTCATATCTTAAATTTTCAAAATTTGCTTCTGTAGCTGCAGAAGATTTATCTATTGCTCTTTCAATATTATCTTTAGGCATATTTGCAGATCTAGCAGCCTGTACTGCAGATCTTAGTCTAGGGTTCATTGCTGGATCTTTGTCACCAAGTTTTGCAGCAACAGTAATTTCTTTAGATAATTTTGAAAATATCTTTGATCTTTGCTTATCAGCCTTACCTTTTTTGTGTTTTATTCCTGCCCAATGTGAATGTCCTGCCATGATCTTTAAATATTTTTTAGTTGATCTCCGTATACATAGCTTTTGATGTCTATTGCTAAACCTGTTTTTATATCACAATCTACTATAACACCACATAAAGTAGCGTCTCCAGTAGCAGGAAAATGTTTTACTGAATTCTTTTTTAAAAATCTATTTAAAGAATTTTCTTTATTCATTCCAATCACTGAGTCATAATCCCCACACATACCTGCATCAGTTTGATATCCAGTGCCATTATTAAGTATTCTGGCATCATTTGTTGGGATATGAGTATGAGTTCCAACCACTAGAGTTGCCTTTCCATCAAATAGATGTCCTATAGCATTTTTTTCGCTGGTAATTTCACCATGGAAATCAACTATAAGTAAATCAAAATCTTTTTTCATTTCATTTTCTTTTAAAAATTTTTGAGAAGCTTCAAAAACATCTTCACACTTTTTCATAAAAACGTTGCCCATCAAATTAAGAACTCCAATTTTTATATCATTCTTTGTTTTATAAATCTGAAAACCTTTTCCTGGTGCAGGTTCAAATAAATTTTTAGGTCTTAATAATCTTTCTTCTTTATCAATAAATTCCATAATTTCTTTTTGATCCCAAACATGATTGCCAGTTGTGATAACATCAACTCCACAATTAAAAAAATCATTACATATTTCTTTAGTTAGCCCCACACCTTGAACTGCAGCATTTTCACCGTTTACTATTACAAAATCGATTTTGTTTTTATCAATTTCATTTAATAAATTACTTGTTAATTTAGAACATCCTGAAATTCCAACAACATCTCCTAAAAATAAAATTCTCATTGTATAATTTTTTTCTCGTTTATTATTAAATCAAGTTTCTTATCATACTTGTTGATAGGTATTTTTTTTATCTGCTGGTATGAAAATCCTAATCCAATTTTAAATATTTTTTTAATTTTAGATATTTTTTCTAAATAACGATCATAAAATCCTCCACCATAGCCTAATCTATTCAAATCCTCATCATAAGCTACTAAAGGAACAAATATTATATCTGGGTAAATTTTCTTACCTAAAGTTGGCTCAGCAATTCCATACTTATTAATTTTTAAAGGATCTTTATTTGTCCATTCAAAAAAATCCATTTGGTTGTTTTCTCTAATTATCGGCAGGGAAATATTTGCCTTTTTGTTTCTTAAAAAATAAAGCATATCTAAGTCATCAATCTCATAATTACAAGGGTAATACCCTCCTACATTTTTGAAATTAATTTTTTTTTTTTTTAAAAATTGATAAATTATTTCAGGATTGAGACAAAATTTTTTATTCGAATTTTTTTTTCTAAGATATAAAATTTTACTTCTTAGCTTAGATTTACTCACAGACCTACTTTGAAATGTTTTCTAATTTTGCTTTTTTTACAAAATTTGATATTTGATCGGCAGCTTCATCAATTAAATTTTCGTATTTTTTTTGATTATCGTCAATTTCTTGTTTTAAATTTTCATGATCAAGATTTAGTTTTTCAATTTCAGATTCTTTTGTGTCCCTATAATCGTAAATTAGAGATTTTAATTCTTTAAATTTTTTTGATAGATCATTTAATTCTTCTTTTTTTTGATCTACTTTTTTCTTAGTTTCATAATATTCATCCATTATTTTTACAGCTGTAATTAATAATAATTTATTTTCACCTAGATTTCCCAAATCATTTTTTAAATTGTTAAACTTTTTGTTAATCTGAATTAACAATTCTTCTAAGTGCTCTTCCTGTCCATCTTCACAAGCGAGCAAAAACTCTTTATTGTTAAATTTTATACTTACATTTGCCATTTATCTATTTCATCCAATAGTGTGTCGGTTTCTTGATTAAGTTCGTCAATTTTTTCAGAAAATTCAATTTGTTTTCTTTCTTCCAACTTTTCTTTGTTTTTTAAATCCTCAAGTTTTTTTGATAGATTTTCATGTTCCTCGAGCAAAGTTTTATATTTTTCTTCAATCTGTGTTTTTTCAATTTCTAATTGATTTTGTTTTGTGCTTAAATTTTCGATATTTTTTTGTAATTCAGGATTTGTTAGATCTAAATTTTTTAATTCCTCTAATGCAATATTTAATTTTTTTTCTTTTTCGTTTATAGAATTCATATATATATGTTTATATTATTAAATAGATTCTTCTTAGTCTAGTCAGGATAATTTTGAGCAAACTACACAATGATTTAGCTAATTGCATCAGATTTTTATCAATTGATGCTGTTCAAAAAGCAAATTCAGGTCACCCAGGAATGCCAATGGGTATGGCAGATGTTGCAACAGTTTTATTCAAAAATTTTTTAAGATTTAATCCAAACAATCCAGATTGGTTAAATAGAGATAGATTTGTTTTGTCTGCAGGTCATGGTTCTATGCTTTTATATTCTTTGCTTTACCTAACTGGATATAAAAGTATATCAATTAATAATATTAAAAAATTTAGGCAGCTTAATTCTATTTGTGCTGGACATCCTGAATATCATCCGAAAACAGGTATTGAAACTACAACAGGTCCTCTTGGACAGGGTATATCTAATGCAGTTGGTTTTGCAATAGCTGAAGAAATTTTAAAAAATAAATTAGGTAAAGATTTAATTAATCACAAAACTTATGTTTTAGCTGGCGATGGATGCTTAATGGAAGGAATAAGTCATGAAGCAATGAGTTTAGCGGGACATTTAAAGCTTAAAAATTTAGTTATGCTATTTGATAACAATTCAATTTCAATTGATGGTCCAACAAATCTCGCGGTTTCAGATAATTTTAAAAAAAGATTTGAAGGATATGGTTGGGATTATATTTTTATCAATGGTCATAATGAAAAAGAAATTTTTAAAGCACTAAAAAAAGTTCAAAAAGCTAAAAAACCTACTGTGATTTCTTGTAAAACAAAGATTGGATATGGTTCGCCGAATAAATCAGGAAAAGCATCGTCCCATGGAAGTCCATTGGGAATAGAAGAAATCAAGCTTGTAAGAAAAGCCTTAAATTGGAAAACCAAACCTTTTGATATCCCAAATAAAATTTTAAAAGAATGGAGAAAAATTGGCCAAAGAGGTGAAATTTTAGAAAAAAAATGGAACAAAGCATTAAAAAAAAAAAAAATAAAATTTAATCAAACTTTAAAAAATAACTTTACTACGGTGCTAAAGAAAGAAAAAGAGAATGCAATAAAGGACCCAAAAAGTTTAGCTACTAGAAAATGTTCAGAAATGACATTGAATGCGTTAACAAAACAAAAAAATAATTTAATTGGTGGTTCTGCTGATTTAGCGGGATCGAATAATACAAAAACTAAAAACCATAAAATAATTAAACCTGGAGATTTTACAGGTGACTACATTCACTACGGAGTGAGAGAACACGCAATGAGTGGGGTCATGAATGGTATCGCACTTCACAGTAACCTAATTCCCTATGGAGGTACTTTTTTAATATTTTCTGATTATTGCAAACCTTCGATCAGATTGTCTGCCTTAATGAAAAAAAGAGTCATTTATGTAATGACTCATGACTCTATTGGGCTAGGAGAAGATGGCCCTACACATCAACCTATAGAACAGCTTTCGGGCTTACGTGCTATACCTAACTTAAATGTATTCAGACCTGCAGACAGAATTGAAACTATCGAGTGTTGGGAACATGCATTAAAAAGCTCAAAAACACCTAGCGTTCTATCTTTAACAAGACAAAATTTAAATCCAGTAAGAAAAACATATCCAAATAAAAACTTATGCTCATTAGGTGCTTATGAGGTTTTAAGAACAAATAAAAAAATTAATCTAACAATATTAGCGAGTGGATCTGAGGTTAATCTAGCGTTAGAGGTTAGCCATAAATTAGCCAAAGATAAAATATATTCCAAGGTGATATCAATGCCTTGTATGGAACTTTTTGAATTACAATCAAAATCTTATAAAAATAAAATTTTAGAAGAAACAAAATTTAAAATATCCATTGAAGCTGGATCAAGCGATTGTTGGAAAAAATATTTAGGGGATAACGGTATTGCTTTTGGAATTGATGAATTCGGAAAAAGTGCACCCTATAAAGATATTTATAAATATTTTGGACTTGAGAGTACAAACATTAAAAATATCACAAAAAAATTATTAAATAAATAAAATGACAATCAAAATTGGAATTAATGGAATGGGACGGATTGGTCGTATGGTAGTTAGATCAATTGTCGAAAGTAAAAATAAAAATTTAAAAATTAATCATATAAACAACAGGTCAAATTCAGAAACTACATCTAAATTAATCAAATATGATTCTATACATGGAAAATTAAATGCTGATTTAGATTATGATCCAAATCATTTAATAATTAATAAAAATAAAATTACATTTTCTCAAGAAACAAAAATTGAAGACATAAATTGGAAAAAATATGATGTTGATTATGTTTTAGAATGTACTGGAAAATTTAATTCGAAAGAAAAACTTCTTGCTCATATAGAAAATGGTGCAAAAAAGGTGATCGTTTCTGCTCCATGTAAAAATGCTGATAAAACAATAGTATTTGGTGTTAATGAAAATATAATTACTAAAGAAGATAAAATAATATCTGCAGCTTCGTGCACAACTAATTGTCTAGCACCAGTAACAAGTGTTCTTGATGAAAAATTTGAAATTGAAAAAGGTTTTATGACTACAATTCATGCGTTTACTAGCGATCAGAGAATTTTGGATAATTCACACAAAGATCCAAGAAGAGCAAGATCAGCGAGTCAATCAATAGTTCCTACCTCAACAGGAGCTTCGAAAGCAATAGGAGAAATAATACCAAACCTCAAAGGGAAACTAGAAGGTGTTGCGATGAGAGTGCCTACTCCTAATGTTTCTCTGGTTGAATTAGTTTTTTGTACAGAAAAAGATATTAGTATAAAAAAAATTAATGATGCCTTTGAAGAAGCATCAAAAAATAAATTAAAAAATATCTTAGAAGTTACTCATGAAAAATTAGTATCTATAGATTTTAATCATCATCCTGCTTCTGCAATAGTAGATGCCTCTTTAACAAATGTGGTTGGAAGTAATATGGGTAAAATATCAGCCTGGTATGATAATGAATGGGGCTTTTCTAATCGAATGTGTGATATCGCTGAAACTTTGCATAAAATCTCTTAATGAGAAGTATTATAAATGAAAAAAATCTTAACAATAAAAAAATATTATTAAGACTAGATTTAAATGTTCCTATAAATAGAGGAAAAATAACAGACACAACAAGAATCGATAAAATTCTTCCTACATTAAATTTTTTGATTAAAGAAAAAGCTAAAATTATAATTTTATCTCATGTTGGAAGACCAAAAGGTAAAACAGATAGAGAGCATTCTCTGGAACCAATTTGTACAGAATTACAAAATAAATTAAAAAAAAAAGTAAAACTTATTACTAAAAATATTAAAGAAATAAAAAGTAAAGATTTCTTAAATGAATATAATGAGGATATTTTTATTTTAGAAAATATTAGATTTTATTCTGAAGAAGAGCAAAATGATAATAAGTTTGCAGAACATCTATCGAATCTTGGAGATATATATGTAAATGATGCTTTTTCTTGTTCGCATAGAGCTCATGCCTCAATTTGTGAAATTCCAAAATACTTACCCTCATTTTCTGGGTTGCAGCTAGACTTAGAAGTGAATGCACTTAATAAGATAACTTCTGAAATTACCAGACCGATAACTTGTATTATTGGTGGGTCTAAAATTTCAACTAAGATTAATGTTATTAAAAATTTAATTCCTAAATTTGATAATATTATAATTGTTGGGGGTATGGCTAATAATTTTATAGAATATTTTGGAAATAGTGTTGGCAAATCTATTAAAGAAAAAAATTGCGATAAAATAGTAGAAGAAATCATCTCTCTATCCAAAAAAGAAAAATGTAAAATAATCTATCCAGAAGATGTAATTGTATCTAAAGATTTAAATGGATCTCCTCAAAAGAAAGAATTGAGTAAAATATTATCTGATGAAATGATATTAGATATAGGTCCAAAAACTATAGAAAAAATAACAAATATTATTGATGATAGTAAAACTATACTTTGGAATGGACCCGCAGGATATTTTGAAAATCCAAATTTTGCTTATGGAAGTATTCAAATAGCAAAAAAAATAGTTGAAAATAATAAAGCAAACAAAATTTTTTCAGTTGCTGGTGGTGGAGACACAGTTTCTTTATTAAATAATTTAAAAGCTGTTAATGAGTTTGATTTTGTTTCAACTGCAGGTGGAGCATTTTTAGAATATCTTGAAGGTAAAAACCTTCCTGGTATAACCGCATTAAATTAAAATGTCTGAATTAAATAAAATTGCACTTAAAATAATTTCCAACGGTAAAGGTATACTTGCGGCTGATGAAAGCAATGGAACTATGACTAAAAGACTTGAAGCAGTAAATGTCAAATCAACTGCAGAAAACAGACTCTCCTTCAGAGAAATTCTTTTTTCATCAGATGGAATGAAGGATTATATAGGTGGTGTTATTCTTTATGATGAAACCATCAATCAAATTTCAAGTACAGGAAAATCAATACCAAATTTAATATCTAGTTCAGGTGCAGTTCCTGGAATTAAAGTTGATACTGGTGCAAAAGATTTAGCAAATTCTCCTAAAGAAAAAGTTACAGAAGGATTAGATGGCCTTAGAGATAGATTAAAAATATATTATGATCTTGGAGCAAGATTTACAAAATGGAGAGGTGTCTATTCTATTGGTGAAAATTATCCAAGCAAACTGGCAATAAGTAGTAATGCTCATGCACTTGCTAGATACTCTGCACTAGTTCAGGAAAATGGAATGGTTCCGATAGTAGAACCCGAGGTATTAATGGATGGAAACCATTCTGCAGAAGTTTGTTTTAATAAAACATCAGAAGTAATTAAAAAATGTTTTGAGGAACTAATTTTACACAAAGTTGATTTATCGGGAATTATTTTAAAACCAAATATGATTTTGTCTGGCAACCTATCAGAAAATAAAATTTCTAATGAAGAAGTTTCTATCAAAACGTTAGAATGCCTTAAAAATTGTGTACCTAATGAAGTCCCTGGAATAGCTTTTTTATCTGGAGGGCAATCTGAAATTGAAGCTACAGAAAATTTAAATTTAATAAATAAAAACAACAATACCAATTTTATAATGACCTATTCATATGGAAGAGCTCTTCAACAAAGTGCTTTAAAAGTTTGGTCTAATGATATTAAAAATGTAGAGGCAGCTCAAACTACTTTTAATCATAGGGCTAAAATGTGTACTTTAGCTGCTCAAGGAAAATGGTCTGGTGAGCTTGAAAATAAGTAAAAAAAAATTTATTTATCTTATTTCTCCTAACAAAATTCCTAATTCTTTCTATAAAAATTTAAAATTAGTTTTAAAAACTGGAAAAGTAAGTTTTTTTCAACTTAGACTTAAAAATCATTCTCTTAAAAAGAAAATTATAATTGGAAAAAAAATTAAGAATATTTGTAAAAAAAATAAAGTAAAATTTATAATTAACGATGATCCTTTACTTGCTTTAAAATTAAACGCAGATGGTTGCCATCTGGGTCAAAAAGATATGAATATTAAAATTGCAAAAAAAATACTTGGTAAAAAAATTATAGGAATTACTTGTCATAATTCTATGAATTTAGCAAAAAAAGCAATTAAAGCTAAAGCTGATTACATTGCTTTTGGCGCTTTTAATGAATCTAAAACTAAAAAAACTAAGCATGTAGCCCCTGTAAAGATTTTAAATCAAGTTAAAAAATTTACAAAAACACCAACTGTAGCTATTGGTGGAATTAATGCTGTTAATTATAAAAATCTATTATTGAATAATGCAAATTTTTTAGCTATTTCAGGCTACATTTGGAAAAATAAAAAATATAAACCGTTACAAGCTATAGAAAGATTAAAATGAAAATTAATGCTGGAGAAATAAGAGTTGGAATGCTCTTGGAATATAAAAATGACTTATGGCAAGTTTTGAAAACCCAACATGTAAAACCAGGAAAAGGTGGCGCATTTGCTCAGGTTGAGATGAAAAGCTTAAACAAAAATACAAAGCTAAATGAAAGATTTAGATCAAGTGAGACAGTAGAAAAAGCATCACTAGAGGAAACAACCTTTAATTATCTTTATAGTGATGAAACTAATTATTTTTTTATGGATCCAAAAACATTTGAACAAATAGAAATAAAAAAAGAAACTGTAGGTGATAAAGGTAAACTTTTAACTGAAAACCTGCAAGTTTCTGTAAGTTTTTATAATGAAAACCCTATCTCAATTGAATTACCTAACCAAGTACAATGTAAAATTGAAACTACTGATGCAGCCCTCAAAGGGCAAACAGTGTCATCATCATACAAACCAGCAACTCTTGATAATGGTTTAAATATTCAAGTTCCTCCATTCATTGAAGCAGGTGATGAAATCGTAGTTGATACTAGAAATTTAGAATACATTAAAAAAATCTAAAATGATCTCTATATCTTCAAATTTAAATATCATGATAAAGGCAGCTGAAAAAGCCTCAAAATCTGCAATAAGAGATTTCGGAGAAGTTGAGAAACTACAAGTATCTAAAAAAGGACCCAGAGATTTTGTTACAAAAACTGACAAACAAGTAGAAAAAATTCTAATTGAAGAACTTTCTAGAACAAAAAAAAATTACTCTTTTTTATCAGAAGAAGTTGGTTCAATTGAAAATAAAGATAAAGATAATATTTGGATTATCGATCCAATAGATGGTACAACAAATTTTCTACACGGTATTCCTCATTTTGCAATTTGTGTAGCTCTTGAATCTAAAAAAGAAATAATTAGTGGTTTGATTTATGATCCTATTAAAGATGAAATGTTTTATGCAGAAAAAAACAAAGGAGCATATCTAAATAATCAAAGGTTACGAGTATCTAACAGAAATTTAATAGATGAATGTTTGTTTTCAAGTAACCGTGAAGGAGTCAAGTTCAGTAATTTAAATATGAGATACAGTGGATGTGCAGCTTTAGACTTGGCTTATGTGGCTTCAGGTAGACTGGATGGTTTTTTTCACAATAAAATTAATATTTGGGACGTAGCAGCAGGAGCCTTATTGGTAGAGGAGGCAGGTGGGATAGTTAATGATTTAGATAAATTCGATCAGAATAATATAGATATTCGAGCATCTAGTGGGGCAATTAATGATAAAATGCTTGAAAATTTAAAGAACTTTTAATTGTGTTCTAAGTTTCTTTTGTTATAAGTCTCGATATGAAAAAAGACATACACCCAAACTACCACACTATCAAAGTTGAAATGACTGATGGTACTCAGTTTGAAACTAAATCAACTTGGGGCGCTGAGGGAGATATATTAAAATTAGAGATAGATCCTAAATCTCATGCAGCCTGGACTGGTGGAAAACAAAAATTAATGGATAAAGGCAGAATAAGTAAATTTAATAAAAAATTCCAAAATTTTAAATCAGAAAAAAATAGCTAAATGTCAAACGCACCCTTAATGCCAATGGCAACTGCCGTATGGTTAGTAGAAAATACCACATTAACTTTCAAGCAAATCGCAGACTTTTGTAAATTACATGAAGTCGAAATACAAGGTATTGCAGATGGTGAAGTGGCAAAGGGCATTAAAGCATATAATCCTATTATATCTGGTCAACTTTCAAGAGAGGAAATTGAACTATCTTCAAAAGATGAAAATAGACCATTAAATATTAAAAGTAGTGATATTGAAATTTCAAACAACGAAAAAAAAATAAAGAAATATATTCCTTTATCAAAAAGGCAAGATAAACCTGACTCTGCTTTATGGTTAATTAAACAACACAATATATTAAAAGATTCTCAAATAGCCAAGTTGGTTGGCATTACTAAAAATTCTGTAACATCAATTAGAAATAAAAGTTATTGGAATTATAATAATTTAAATCCAAAAGATCCGGTTGCTTTAAATTTATTTACTCAAAAAGATTTAGTTGAGGCTATTGAAAAAGCTGAAAGAAGAATAAAAAGAGAAAAAAAAGAAAAAGAAAAACAAAATAAATCAACCCAGGTATCTATTTGATGTATAAAATTAATAGACATAAATTTATAAAAGTGTTAATTAAGCGCTTTTTTGGAGGTAGTTATTAAAATAGAAGTAAAAGATAATAATGTTGAACAAGCTTTGAGGGTTCTAAAAAGAAAACTTCAAAGAGATGGTTTCTTTAAAGTTATTAAATTAAAGAATACTTATGAAAAACCATCTGAAAAGAAAAAGAGAATTCTTCAAGAAAATATTAAAAGAGTTAAGAAATTAAATAAACTAAAAAATAGAATTTAAAAATACCGCGGGGTGGAGCAGTCTGGTAGCTCGTCAGGCTCATAACCTGAAGGTCGGCGGTTCAAATCCGTCCCCCGCAACCAATTTAATTATATTTTAAAATTAGATTTCTTGCTATCAACAAGAAAAGCCTTAACTGTTTCTGTAGTTAACTGATTAAATGATTTTCCGAATTTTTCTATTTTCTCTATTACAGCCGGAGGAATGGTAATTATATGGCAGCCCAATTGTTTAGCTTGCAAATAATTATATGGTTCTCTCACACTAGCCCATAAGATTTCTACATTTTTATAACTCTTTGCTAATTTTATACTTTTAATAAATTCAGGAATTGGATCTTTACCAGTATCTCCTGCTCTGCCAGCAAAAATAGATACTATTACTTTTGTTTTTTTATTTATTACTTTAAGTATTTTTGCAGTTTGTTTAGCCGTATATACTGCTGTTATATTCAACTTTATATTTTTACTATTTAACTCTTTAATTACGTTTCCTGAAAACTTATTTTTTGAGTTAACCACTGGAACTTTAACGTATATATTTTTACCCCAAGTATTAATTTTTTCTCCTTGCTCAATCATAGATTTTTGATCATCAGCAAACACTTCAAAAGAAATTGGTTTATTTCTACAAACTTTAAGTATTTGTTTAGAGTACAATTTGTAATCTTTTGCACCTGCTTTTCTCATTAAGCTTGGATTAGTTGTGAATCCTTTTACAATTGGTTTATTATTAAATTTTTTAATTGATGAGATGTCTGCAATATCACAAAAAATTTTTGTATTCATAAGATTTACAAATTCTTTGTAATATCCTCTGTCATTTTTTTTGCATCTGCAAACAACATCAGGGTATTTTCTTTATAAAAAAGATCATTGTCAATTCCTGCATACCCAGGTGATAAACTTCTTTTTACGAATAATACTGATTTACATTTTTCCACATCTAAAACTGGCATTCCATAAATTGGGCTTTGAGGATCCGTTTTTGCTACAGGGTTGGTAACATCGTTAGCACCAATGACAAAAGCCACATCTGCATTTGCAAAATCATTATTTATTTCCTCTAATTCAAAAACTTCATCGTATGGAACATTTGCTTCTGCTAACAAAACATTCATATGTCCAGGCATTCTTCCTGCTACAGGGTGAATTGCATACGACACCTTTATATCGTTCTTCTTTAATGTATCTACCATCTCTCTCAAAGCATGCTGTGCTTGTGCTACTGCCATTCCATACCCTGGAACAATTATAACTGAAGATGCATTTTTCATTAAAAAAGCTGCATCATCAGCATTACCGCTTTTTACTGGTCTTTGTTCTTTGCTTTGACTTCCAGAAGTTTGATCCGTAGCTCCAAAACCACCTAAAATAACATTAAAGAATGATCTATTCATTCCTTTACACATTATGTACGAAAGTATTGCTCCAGATGATCCTACCAATGCACCTGTAATAATTAAGGCTGTGTTTTCTAAAGTAAATCCAATTCCAGCTGCAGCCCAACCCGAATAAGAATTCAACATCGAAATTACAACAGGCATATCTGCACCACCAATAGGAATAATAATTAAAAATCCAATTAAAAAAGAAACTGCTATTAAAATCCAAAATAAATTACTTGATTGAGTTGAACAAAGGTAAATTGTTAAAATTATAATTAATACTAACAATAATGCGTTTAATATGTGCTGACCTTTAAAAGTTATAGGTGCACCAGACATTATTCCTTGTAATTTTAAAAAAGCTATAACAGAACCTGAAAAAGTGATTGCACCAACAGCTGCCCCTATCGCCATTTCAATTAAACTTGCAAGCTTAATATTGCCTGGTGTGCCAAGATTAAAGGCTGCAGGGTTGATAAATGCAGAAATAGCAACAAATACTGCTGCTAGACCAACTAAACTATGAAAGCCTGCAACTAATTCTGGCATTGCAGTCATTGGGATACGATATGCTATAAATGCTCCAATACTCCCACCAACAGCTAAAAATATAAGAACATAAATAAATCCAGAACTAAAATTACCAACAGACAGAAATGTAACTGTCACGGCAATAACCATTCCGATTATTCCAAATAAATTTCCTTGTCTAGAAGTTTCAGGAGATGACAAACCTCTTAAAGCAAGTATAAATAATACCCCAGATACTAAATATAAAATTGCAGATAAATTTGCAGACATTAATTATTTATCCTTTTTCTTTTTTTTATACATTGCCAACATTCTTTGGGTGACTAAAAATCCTCCAAAAATATTAACAGCTGCTAAAATAATTGCCAAAAATCCATAAATACTGGATGATGAAAAAACTACTCCATCACTTCCAGATAAAGCTGCAATTATCGCACCTACAATGATTACTGAGGAAATTGCATTCGTAACTGACATTAAGGGAGTATGTAAAGAAGGTGTCACACTCCACACAACATAGTAGCCAACAAATATTGATAATATAAATATACTTAATCTGAATATAAAAGGGTCTATTTCCATAATTTTACTTGATAAGTGTTTTCTCTATTATTTCATCTTCTAAATTAATATTTAATTTCTTATTTTCTTTATCATATAAATTAGAGATAAAATTAAATACATTTTTAGCATATAAATTCGAAGCTGATACAGGTAATTTATTTAATATATTTGCCTCACCTAAAATTCTAACACCATTTTTTTCAACAATTTTATCAAGCTCAGTAAATACAGTATTTCCCCCTTGAACTGCTGCTAAGTCATAAATGACTGAACCTGGTTGTAAATTTTTAAACATTTCCTCTTTAATTATCTTTGGAGCTTCTCTACCTGGAATTAAAGCAGTGCATATTATTATATCAATTTTTTTTAATGTTTCTGAAAGTAGCTCCTCTTGTTTCTTTTTAAATTCATCTGACGCTTCTTTTGCATAACCACCTTCAGTTTCTAAATTCTCGGATCCTTCAACTGTAAGAAATTTTCCTCCTAAACTCTCAACTTGTTCTTTTGATGCCATCCTTACATCCGTTGCAAATACTACGGCTCCCATTCTTTTAGCAGTTGCAATAGCTTGTAATCCAGCAACTCCAGCTCCAACTACTAATACTTTTGCGGCGGGAATTGTTCCTGCTGCAGTCATCATCATGGGAATTGCTCTTTCATAAACTTGGAAAGCTTCTACCACAGCTTTGTAACCAGCAAGGTTAGCTTGTGATGATAAAATATCCATTGATTGCGCTCTTGTAATTCTTGGTAGCAACTCCAAAGAAAAACAATTTATTTTCTTTGACTTTAAATTTTCTAATTTTTCTTTATTTACAAAAGCATTTAATGAGCCAATTAAAGTTTGATTTTCCTTAAAAAATGATAATTTTTCCTCAACAGGTAATCCTAATTGAATAACAATTTCAGAATTTTTAATTATTTCTTCTTCATTATCTGAAAAATTAGCTCCTAAATTTTTATATTCTTCGTCAGTAAAACCCAAGTAAGTTCCATAATTATTTGGTAAAGTTAAATTGAATCCTAAACTAATATATTTTTTTGCAATTTCTGGGGTAATCGCTATTCGCTTTTCAATATCCCGATTTTCTGAAATTGAAGCTAAATTCATAATAAAAATAAATTAAAATACTATAAAAGAAATATTGCCATTAAAACTAAAACTAAGATTACTGCGACAGTTCCCCACAAAACAAATTTTGTAAAATTATTCCAAGTATTTTTATGGTTTTCGTTATCCATAAAAGTTATTTCTGTCTTGCTTTAAACTTTGGATTAGTTTTATTGATTACGTAAACTCTCCCTCTTCTTCTCACTAGTTTAGAGTTTAAATCTCTTTTTTTAATTGATTTTAAAGAACTTTTTATTTTCATAATTTTGAGCCTTTAATAAACGATCTTATATAATCTTTCAATTTTATTTTTCCAAATCTTTGAATTATTTGATTATTTGATGAAAATTTTGTTAAGGCAGAAGCATATCTCTCACCTGGCCTTGATTTTAAATAAATTATTCTTGATTTAAACATTTTTGCTACCTCAATGATAGAATAGGATTTAGTATTTGAAATACTATAATGTTTGCATTTATTCTTATTCCATGCCTCAAAGCACACTTGTACGGTATCAGAAATATGAGTAAATCTTCTTGATTGATTTCCAGGTCTCACAACTGTTAATGGTTTTTTTTGTTTGTATAAATTCTCAAATATTCCAATTACTGTTGCCATTGGTCCAATTTTAATCTGACGTGGACCATAAACATTATAAAAATAAATTACTTCAAATTTAAAATTAAACCATTTTTTTAAATTTTCTAACAATTCTAAGTTTTTAGATTTAGTAAAAGCATATGGAGAAAGATTTTTATCATTTCCTTTATTTCCGAGACTCGCAGAGGTTGCTGAATAAATTAATTTAATTTTATTTTCTAAACAGAATTTAAATACTTCTTTTGTGCCTAATGAATTAGATTTAAAACACTCATCAAACTTTTGAAAACTTTGATAAATTCTTGCAAATTCTCCAAAGTGAAAGAGAGAGTGAATTTTATTTTTGTATTTTTTTAAATATTTTTCTATTTTAATACAATCTCCAGATATATACTTTACTCGTGAGCTTTTGATGTGATTTATTTTTTTTCCAGTCGAATAATTGTCTAAACTTAAAATTCTAAATTTTTTATTTTTGGTTAAAAAATATTCAATAAGATTTGAACCAACAAACCCAGCTCCTCCAGTAATTACTATGATATTTTTCATCAAGATATGCCTGGCAATGACCTACTCTTCCATGTCTTAAGACAAAGTACCATTGGCGCAGAAAGGCTTGACTTCCGAGTTCGGAATGGGATCGGGTATAACCCTTTCGCAATAATCACCAGGCATGCGTTTTATATCAATATAAATTATAAAATCAAATATTTATTAGAAGTTAAATTGACTAATTTATTAAGTTTTTTGAATATAATTTTGTTAGTATGTTGATTTATAAAATATTATAAAAAACAATTATAATAATAATGTTTGAAAAAGATACTTTAGATGTAGTTGTTCCATGTTTTAATGAAGAACAAAATATAGATAGTTTCTATGAAAGAATAGCTTCAACCTTAAACAAAATTAAAATAAATTATAAAATCATATTCATTGATGATGGGTCAAAGGATAAAACATGGCAAAAAATATTATCATTAAAAAAAATAAATGAAAATATAATTGGAATCAAACTATCACGAAATTTTGGTCATCAATCTGCTTTAAAAGCTGGACTAGATATAGCAGAGTCAGATTATGTATTTAGTCTTGATGCAGATCTTCAAGACCCACCTGAGTTACTTGAGGAAATGCTAATAAAATTAAAAAAAGAAAACCTAAACGTAGTTAATGCTAAAAGAAAAAAAAATAATGAAAAATTTTTTAAAAAAATCACATCGTATATTTTTTACTATGTTTTAAACAAAATATCTAAAACTGAGATAAGTCAGCAAGTTTCTGATTTTAGATTAATTGATAAAAAAGTTTTAAATAAATTAAAAAGTATAGATGAGAATGATTTGTTTTTCAGAGGTCTGATACCCTGGCTTGGTTTTAATTCAGGTGAAATTTTTTTCGAAAGACAAAATAGATCAAAAGGTGAAACTGGATGGTCATTAAATAAAATGATAGATTTTGCAATAACTGGTATTTTTAATTTTTCAAACCTACCAATGAAAATTTCATTCATTCTAACTATCTTAATGTCATTAGTGTTTTTAATATTTACAGGCTATGCTCTTAATTCTTATTTTTCTGGAAATGTTGTAAGGGGTTGGACAAGTCTGGTGTTAATAATTTCATTTTTTAACATAATAATTTTCTTTGTTTTAGGTTTAATCAGCGAGTATGTCGGGAGAATATATTTTGAGGTTAAAAAAAGACCAAATTATATAATAGATGAAAAAAGATAAAATCAGTATCCTGATCACAGGAGGTGCAGGATATATTGGTTCTAGCTTAACCTATATTTTAAAAAAATATTTTGAAGTTTTTGTTATAGATGATTTATCAATTGGAAAAAGAAGCCAGGTAAAAACTAAAAACTTTTTTAATATTAGCTTATTAAATAAAAAAAAATTAAATATATTTTTTGGAAAGCAAAAAATTGACATTATTATTCATTTAGCTGCACACAGTAATTTAAGAAAATCTCAAATTAATCCAAAATTGTTCTATAAAAATAATTATGAGGGTACTAAAAATCTTATTGAATTAATGATTAAACACAAAATAAACAAAATAATATTTTCAAGTACCGCGTCTGTTTATGGCGAGCCTAAGAAAATTCCAATTAAAGAAAGTTATAAATGTAAACCAATCTCAGTTTACGGAAAAAGTAAGCTTTTAGCTGAAAATTTAATAAAAAAAAAATCAAAGAATAGATTTAAGTACGTTATATTTAGATATTTTAATGTTGCTGGCTCATTAATAAAGTCTAATTTAGGTGAAACTAAAGATCCTCCTGAACATTTTATTCCGATAATTTCAAAAAATATAATTTATAAAAAAAAATTTAACTTATTTAATAATTTTAATACTATCGATGGAACAGGAATAAGAGATTACATCCATGTATTAGATATTTGTAATGCTCATAAAAAAGCTATAACGTTTTTAAGAAAAAAAAAAAATACTTCAAATATATTTAACCTTGGTTCAAAAGAAGGTATTAGTTCATTACAGATAATTAAACACTTTGAAAATATCTTTAAAATTAATATTAATTATTCTACTAAAGCAAAAAAGAAAGGTGAGCCCGATAAATTAATATCTGATATCAATAAATCAAAAAAATTACTAAACTGGAAATCAACAAAAAGTCATCATCAAATTATTAAAGATACATTTATTTGGCAAAAAAAATTTGAAAATTTAAAAAAAAAAAATAAGGTTTTTTAAATATTATAAGACATTACTCTTCTGATATTTAGACCTTATAAATTGTGAGGTTGTATGCATGATGTAGGAAAATATGTCCTCAGTAACACCATAATTTTTGCAATTCAAATTTATAGATAAATCTGCAAATTTATTTTTTTTTCCAAATCCTGAAATACAAATTATTTTTAATTTCATTTTTTTTGCTAATTTTATTACGTTGGTAATATTCTTTGAGCTTCCAGAACAACTAAACGTGATCAATAAATCATCTTTTTTTGCAAAATTCTCCAATTGAAATGAAAATACATCTTCATAACTCAAATCATTCGAAATTGCAGTTATAAGCTCTAAAGAATTTACTAGAGAATATACTTTTGGTTTTATATTTTTTTTGCTTGATAATTTAATACCTTTATTAAAATCACAAAGAAAATGATTAGCAACTGAGGCGGATCCACCATTACCAGCAACGAAAATGTTGTTTTTTCTGGCCATCTTACTCTCAATCATTTTTGAAATTTTAATTAAGTCTTTTACATTTAATCTATCAAGTGTTTCATGAAATAAATTTCTGTAGTGTTCGTAAAAAAGACTTTCTTTTTTCTTTTTTAAAATATTTTTTGAAAGTGATAACATCTTATTCCTTATAATTGAAATTTGTTTATTTTAAAGCATATACTTAGTTTAAATTGTTTAATTCATTTTGAAGTAGATTCCTCATTTTTAAAGATCCATATTCACTTAAATGATTATCGTCAGCGAATAAACTTTGATTATCAATTATATATTCACAATAATTTTTTTTACACTGCACCTTGTGGGGTAAAAAAAATCTAAAATTTTCTTTATTTTCAAAAGTTTTAAAGAAAACTTGATTTTCTTTTTCAAATTTTTCAAAAGGGTAGTTTTTGCTTAGGTTTAGTTTTTTATCAAAGAATATATTTCTGCTATAATCTAAAGGGAAGTTATATTTTGGTGTAGATAAAGGACCAATAAGTATAACTTTCTTTTCTGCGCTTAAGAATTTTTCAATTAAATTATTTAATGACAGTGCTAACTTTTCTTTTGCGTCTTTTTTAAATACAATACCATCCATATTTTCCAATCTATTATGATCAAAATTTAATCCAATAATAATTGTTTTAATGTTTTCATCACCCATCACTTTTTTAAAATTTCTATTTGATTTATTTAAACAATCACGAGATATATTTAAATCATACGTGGGTAGACAGGCATTTAGTGGAATAATTATTCCTGTTTTATTAATTTTTTTTAAAATCTCTTTAAAAGCATACCCATACATTTGAGCATGTGAATTTCCATATAGTGCAATATAATTTTTTAAATTTTTATCAAGATTATTAGAATCAGAATTAATCAAACAAGCTTTTGACTGTCCATAAATGAAATAGTTATTTTTACTACACCTGTAATTACTACCTATACTTTTAGATATATTTAAAATTTTTTCATCAAAAGTGCTTTTTTTAAATAAACCGATTTGTGGATTAATAGTAATTACCAAAAAGAAAATAAATATTATGGAAGCTAAAGTGTAGTTTTTATTTATTGAATATCGAAATTTATTCTCAAAATATTTTGTTGTTAAAAAAGCAAGTACAATTGAACACAATATTAATACAAGATTATCTTGTAATTTGATTTCTGAGATAGCATAGTATTTAAACAATGAAAGAATTGGCCAATGCCATAAATAAAGCGCATAAGATATAAATCCCAAAAAAACTAAAAATTTATTTTCAAAAAGGTATGAAATATAAAAATTTTTCGAATTAAAACATATTATTGAAAAAGCAAATAAAACTGCAAATAATTTATTGTATATTTCATAATTAAAACCGTTAAACAAAACAAACAAGAATAAAAAAAATAATATAAAGATTATCCAGTCTTTTTTATAATATGATCTTTTTACAAAGTGATAGCATAAAGACCCAATTAAAAATTCCCATAATCTAGTAAAAAACATGAAAAAAGAAAAATTCTTTCCATCTATATAATCAATATAAATATTTGATAAAAGAGAGCTTAAAAATAATAATACAATAAAATAATTTATTTTAATTGTTCTAAAATATTTAATTAAAAATAAATAAAAAATAGGTATAAAAAAATAAAATTGAAACTCCACACCTATAGACCATAAGTGTAATAATGGTTTTAATTCATCAACTAAACCAAAGTATCCACCATTTAACCAAAAATAAAAATTAGGAATTAATAAAAATGTAAATATTACACTGTCATATAAATTAGAATAATCGTTTGGCAGAAGTAAAATTAAAGAAATAAAAGAAATTACAAATATGACTAAAAGTAGACTAGGCAAGATCCTTCTTAATCTACTTAAATAAAATTCAAAAAGACTAAATTTTTTGTTAATTTTTTCATTAATAATCTTAGACATTAAATAACCAGATATTACGAAAAATATATCCACACCCAAATAACCTCTTGGAAAAATATCTGGAAAAAAGTGAAAAAGTAAAACCAATAAAACTGCTATTCCTCTTAATGATTGAATATCAGTTCTAAAATTATTACTCATGACTATTTTAGTATCTTAAATTTTAAAATCGTAAAAAAAGCTATAAATGCATCAGTGATACTTATTTTTTTTCCCTCGGCAAAAGATCTACCTTTATAATTTATCGGAACTTCAATAATTTTTTCTCCAATATTTGAAATTTTAGTAGTAATTTCTGGACAAAAACTAAAACCATTATGTTTTAAATTTATTTTATTAACAACACTCGATTTAAATACTTTATAACAAGTATGTGCGTCTGTTAAATTTTGTCTATTTATTATATTTGAGAAAACGGTCAATACATGATTACCAAATATCCTTAGTGTTGATGTAAATGAGTTTGTTGCAGAATATCTATTTTTATAATTCAATACTCTTGAGCCGTATACAACGTTTGAAATTCCTTGCTTAATTGGACTTAAAAGTTTTTCATAATCTTCAGGATCGTATTCTAAATCTGCATCCTGAATTAATATTACGTTTCCATTAGCATAATTTAATGCTTGCCTAATAGCGTGACCTTTGCCCATGTTAATTTTATTTGAAATTAATTTATTATACAAATCACTATTTTCTTTTATTAATTCTAAAGTTCTATCATTTGAACCATCATTGGATATAATTACTTCTAAATTAAGTTTTTTTTTCTGATTATTAACTTTTTTCAATATTTGAATAATTGTACTTTCTTCGTTATACACAGGGATAATAATACTTAAAAACATTATATAACTATATGGCTATTCATTTATCTATAATTATACCTGTTTATAATGAAGAAAAAACTATTTTAAAAATTTTAGATAGAATAGAAAAAACAAAGTTAAGTGACTTTAGTTATGAAATCATAATAATAGATGATGGGTCTACAGATCAAACCCTTAAATTGTTAAACGAAAACAAAAATAAATATACAATATTAATTAAAACTCCAAAAAATATGGGGAAAGGTCATGCTGTAAAAAAAGGATTAGAAGCAGCTAATGGTAAATATGTTGTATTCCAAGATGCAGATTTAGAATACGATCCAGAGGAATTTACCAATATTCTTATGATTTATGATAAATTTGATGCCGATATTGTTTATGGATCTAGGATAAATTATAAAAATTACTCTAGATCACATAATTTTTTAAATTTATTAGCAAATAAATCTTTGACTTTGTACTTTAATCTTCTTTTTAATTGTACATTTACAGATATTTATAGTTGTTACTTGTCTTTTAGAAAAGATCTGATAAACACCGAAAAACTTAAGTGTTATGGTTTTGGACAGCAAGCAGAAATACTATGTCAAATTATAAAAAAATCTAAAAATAATTATGAAATACCAATTAATTACAACGGAAGATCAATTGAAGATGGAAAAAAAATAAGATGGTATCATTTTTTTTCAGTAGTGTTTCAAATTACAATAGGAAGATTTAAAAAATGAAAACAATTGTAATAACTGGAGCCCTTGGATATATTGGAACAGAGCTATGTAAGTTATACTCAGGATTTAGTTGGAAATATGAGATTATTGCGATTGATAATAGATTTGTTTCTGAGAGAGTTAACGAATTAAAAAGAAGAAAAATTAAATTTATACAAGCTGATATTTTAAATTTTGATGAGATTAAACCATATATTCAAAAAGCTGAGGTGGTTCATCACTTAGCTGGTATTACGGATGTTGCTTATGTAAAAAAAGATTCAAATCCTGAGCAAGATGAAAAAATTAAAAAAGTTGCTATAGAAGGGACAGACAACGTACTTAATTCAATGAATAGTAATTCAACAATTGTTTTTCCTTCTACGCATGTAGTTTTTGAAGGATTAAAAGAACCTAAAAAAGATATAGATGAAAATGAAAAGACAGATACATTTCTTGCCTATTCTTCAAGTAAAGTTGAAAATGAAAATCAAATTATAAAATCTGGTAAAAAACATGTAATTTTTAGATTGGGTTCTGTCTATGGTTTTTCAACAGACACTATGAGAATAAACATAATGCCAAATTTATTTTCTAAAATAGCGTCTCAAAATGGAAAATTAAAACTATTTGGTGGAGGGGTTCAATTAAAAAGTTTGGTGCCCTTAATTGATGTAGCTAGATGTTTTAAATATGTTGAAGAAAATGACAATTTTGAAAGTGGAATTTATAATCTTACGAAAGAAAATACCACGGTTAAAGAGGTTGCAGAAATATGTAAAAAAATTAATCCAAAAATGGAAATTAGTGAAACCGATGATGAAGTCCCAAATAAAGGATATACCCTTTCAAACAAAAAAATACTTAAAACTGGTTTTAAATTTGTGAATGATTTGGAAACTTGTATTGAAGAGATGATTACAAAGTGGTCCTATGAGAAATTTGATAAAAACTTAGAGTATACTTTTGGTGGTGTAAGAGAATTTATAGATGAGAGGGGTAAAATTAGTAATTACGATTTACCAGAACCTATAAATATGATTGGTTACATCGAATCTAAAAAAGGAACAATGCGAGCTAACCACTTTCATCCTGTACAAGAACAAAAATGTTTACTTATTAAAGGTCAATTTATAAGTATTTATAAAGATCTGGTCGACGAAAATGCAACTAAAGTTACTCACGTAGTTAATGAAGGTGAAATGATTGTCACTCAGCCAAACGTTGCACACACAATGGTTTTCACAGAGGATACAATTTTTCTAAATCTTGTTAGGGGAGAAAGAGAGCATGAAAATTATGGAATAACCCACACTATACCCTACAAATTTGTAGATGATGAAGAAAAAGAAATGCTAAGTTCTATTTATAAGTTTAAGTGTAGATGTTGTGGATCAAAAAAACTTAAAAGGGTTCTTTCACTAGGTTATCAACCGCTTGCTAATAATCTTTTAAACAGCGACAAAGATAAAGCCAAAACATTTCCTTTAGAATTAAATGTTTGTGAACAATGTTTTAATTGTCAGTTATCAGTTGCAATAAAAAGTGAGGATATGTTTTCAAACTATTTGTATCAATCCTCTACTACAAAAACTTTTAGAGAACATTTTAAAAAAGCAGCCAAAAAATATATTGAGGAATTTAAATTAGATGAAAATGCTTATATAATCGATGTTGGAAGTAACGATGGAGTTGGTTTAAGGCCATTTTTAGATCTAGGTTTTAAAAATATACAAGGTATTGAACCTGCAAAAAATTTAGCAGAATTAGCTAATGAAAACGGAATTAATACATTTCACGGGTACCTGGATGACAAAGCAATGAATCCTATTAAGAATGGTGCAGATTTACTTTTAGCGTCAAATGTATTTGCACATTCTGATGATTTAAAATCTATGGCTCAGTCTATGAAAAAATTAATCAAACCTGATGGCAAAATAGTTATTGAAGTTCAATATCTTCTTAAAACAATTAAAGACCTTACTTTTGACAATATATATCATGAACATACAAATTATTGGTCTCTATTTACATTAAACAATTTTCTGAGGGAATTAGATCTTTTTATATTTAAAGTTGAAGAAATTAATACACATGGAGGCTCTATTAGAATTTATGTTTCGCAAGATAGTAATACTAAAATTGATAAGTCTGTAAAAAAAATGATTGAAGATGAAGAAAAGTTTGGATTAAAGAAACTATCTACATATATTAATTTTGGTAAAAAAATTCAAAATTTAAAAAATCAAGTTCTTGAAAATTTAAAGATATTAAAAAAAAAAAATAAATATATTGTTGGTTATGGTGCTCCTGCAAAAGCAACAACAGCCCTAAATTTTTTTAATATTAAAAAAGAAATAGATTTAATCATCGAAGATAACGAATTAAAGCATGGTAAATATTTACCAGGTGTAAATATCCCAATTTTATCAAAAAAAAATCTAAAAATTAAAGATCCGATGATTTTAGTTTTAGCTTGGAATTTTTTTGATGAAATAAAAAAAGAAAACTCAGATATTTCTGGCAAATTTATGAGTATTAAATCGCTAGAGCAAAAATTATAAAATAATTTACAATGGGTAAAATTTCAGAGATATATGGCGTAGAACAATCAGAATTTTTTTTTTCAAATTTACTCAAAGTTAGACTAAAAATATTTGATAAAATGGTTGTATCAATTTCAGAACAAGATACAATTTTGGATGTTGGTACTACTCCTGTTAAATTAAAACACGAAAATTTTTTTTTAAATCATTATAAATTTAAAGATAAAATTTCATGTTTATCAAATCAAAATCTAGACACACTGAAAGAGATATATCCTAATTTAAATACTATATTGGGTGATGGAAGAGATATAAAACTACCAGATAACTCATTTGATATAACGATCTCAAATGCTACTCTTGAACATGTTGGAAGCTTTGAACAACAAACAACTTTTATGAAAGAAATGTACAGAGTTTGTAAAAAAAGGTCAATTATAGTTACACCAAATAGATATTATCCAATTGACACTCACACTATGCTGCCATTACTTCATTGGCTTCCAAAAAGTTTGCATAGAAAAATACTCAAATTTTTTAATTATGAGTTTTTATCACATGAAAAAAATCTAAATTTATTATCAGAAAAAGATTTATTAACTATTTGTAAAAATTTAAATTTTAAAAAGTTTGAAATAACTAAAATTAAATACTTTGGATTTAATTCAAATTTAATACTTATTATAGAAAAAATTTAATTTATAATTTTTATACAATTTTTAAAATCAACATTATCTTTTAATTTATAGATTGAGGCTGAATAAAAATCTTTATTTGAAATAAAGGGATTTCTAGCTGCATGAAATCCAACATTATTTTCCTCTATTAATAAATTATCTACACAATCTTCAAATTTGATAAAACTATAGGACATTGTTTTAACTTCATCGCCCCAAAAAAGAATATAGTTTGGATTTAAATCATTTATATTTTTAAAATGAAAATCAAAAATATCATTATTTGTTGAATTATCATTTAAAAAAAAGGTAAATTCTAAAAATATTGGTTTAGCAGTACTGAAAAAAATAGACCTGTGATTTGTCAGGAAACTTTTATTTTCAGGTATATGATTGTTTGCCCATTGATATAATAAATACCCATTTGAGTAATCAGAAAAAACTTTTTTTTGAAAGTCTTTACTAAAGTTGCTTGGAAATAATGTAAAAATACCAAATAAAAGTATCAATGCAACAATTGATGATTGCAAATAAACTAAGAATTTAAAAAACTTAAATTTAATTTTAGCAATACAAATTAAAAAAATAGTAAAAAAATAAATTTCTAAAAAAAATCTTGGACTTCTTTGACCAAAAATGAAAATTATTAAAATAAAAGTTATAATTATAATTAAATATTCTTTTAAATTTTTTAATTTAATAAAAAATAATAGAGGGAAAGTTAACAATAATATTCCAAAAGTGTTTGTTAAGTCCACAAAACTGAATGGAAACAGATAAATTAATATATTTTTTGAAAAATAATTTTTTACATGATCTACAAAAATATCTGACCCAGGAATATTTGGTACTGGGTTTAAAAATGAATTAAAGAATCCAATGTTAAAATTGTTAATTTTCCACAATAATGTTGGGAAAAGCAAAAAAAAATTTAATAAGAAAAATACCGCAGTTAAATATAAAAACTTTTCAAATGATACTTTTTTAAAAATATAATTGAAAAAAAATAAAATTATTAACGCATAGGATATAGCAAATGTAATTTTTGCCAAATAACATGTGATGCCAAATAGACAGATTATAAAAAGGATTTCATATAAAGATTTTGTCTTAAAAATATTTTTTTTTAGATTAATTATTATTGAAAATAAAATACCTATTAAAGATATATAGAAAAACTGAGGTTTAGCAGTATTAATAAGTGGAATAATAATTGGACAACTCAAAATAAGTAAAGAATAAAAAGAATTTTCTGAATATTTTAAATTAAAATTAATTATTAAAGATAAAATAATTATGATACCTAAAAAGTTAGTTAAAGTAATAAATAAATCTAGATCTAGTGCTAAAAAAAATAAATTAAATATTTCTCCTATACCAAATAAATATGTGTGATAATTAAATGTTTGAATTGGGAAGTATTCATTTTCTAAATAAAATTTTGGAATAAAAAGGTGGTAACCTGTTGAATCTGCATCTGTTATAGGTAGCAAAGAAAATAAAAAAAATAAAAAAACTAAAATAAATAAAAAAATTTTATCTAAATTAAATTTCAAATTTTTTTTTGAATTATAATATTTTATTAAAGTATCTTTGTTGAAAGAAAAAATTATATTTAATCCACCAATAATAATTAATAAGATTAGTAAAATTTTTAAATGTATTAAATATATTATTTTATATAATAAAAATGGATATAAAATTAATATTACCGCTACAATACCTATTGCTATATTAATTAAATGCAAATTAATTATTTTTGAAAAAAAATAATTTAAATTTAATTTATTCATTATTTTTTTTCCTACAAAATTGAAACCTGAAAATAGTAAAATACTAAACAATAATTTTGAAAATATCACAAGTCTGATACCTCACATACTTTACTAGTTTTTTTTGATGAGTTATTTACTAATTCAAAATTATCACTAAATACAAAATTATTATTTAAAAGATTTACTGTTAAATAAATGCTTTTAAATCTGTCAGGAATAGTATTTGTATTGTAATAATTCCATTTATCAAATTTTAAAACAACTTTTTTACAATCTGCATATTTTTTTTTATCAAAATACCAATTAATATCTTTTTTCATTTCAATTTTTTGGATACTAGGAAATGAATCATAATTTCCAATACCAAAGTTAAATATATAAAATTTATAAAAAATAAAACAAAACATAATTGTAATTAAAAAAATATTTGGTCTTATTATAAGTTTTTTATTTTCTTGAGAAAATTTAAATAAAATTATCAAAAATATTAAAGGTGACATATACATATATAATTTTATAAATGTCCACAATTTACCAGTAAATATAAAAAAAATTGAAAGACTTAAAAAAACAAAAGTTATTATTTTAATATTTTTTGATTTATTATTTTTTGTTTTTAAAATATAAAATAAATTTTTAACAACTATATATAAAATATAAAAATTAAAAATTATTAAAAATATAATATTTAAAATATTTTTGTCATTAAACTTTAAAAAATCTGTAATAAAATAAAACCCTGAAATTGATGGAATAATGGACAAATATGCACTTTGGTAGTTAAACTCAGAAATTGCATTAGTTATTATTATAATTATATCTTTTAAAGGAACATTATCCATTCCTCCAGAAACAGTATTTAAATTATAAATAGAATTTTTTACTTCACTTGCCAACTGGATATCTAACGCTGGGCTACTTCTACCAAAAATAAAAGCCCCAAAATATGTCCACCACCTTGACTCACCTGTTGTGGATTGTAGTTGACCTATAATTTGTTTAGAGATTAATTCAAATGAAGGTATAATTATTACCAAGAGACCAATAATAGATAATAAAATTATTTTATAATTTTTTTTTAAGAAATTTAGTTTTTTGTCATAAAAAATGTATGATATTAATAATATTAACAAGTAAATAAACAATAGCTCTGTATAAATCAAAAAAAGAGTGTAAATAAAGATAATATTTATAAGTACTTTTTGATAATTTTTTTTCTCAAAATATAAAAAAAAATCATCCAAATTACCTAATAAGTATATAAAAAAACCAAAAGATATTAGCTGCCTATAATAATCGGCTTCTACTATATAAATAACCCAAAAACTTGTTACAAAAATATATGATATAAAAAAAATATAAATACTATTTTTAATATTTACATATCTTCTCACAAAATCTATTGTGGAAACAATTATTATAGCAAGTGAAAAAATCTTAAATAAATAGAGATTAAAAAAAGGAGAATTAAAACTTAAATTCATGAAAAAAGATCCTAATAGATACATATCAACCTTTCTCAATAACCAGATAACAATATTATTGTGATAAGCTGAGTGGTCTTTAAAATCAAAATCTTGAAAATTTTCCCAATTAAAATTATTTTTTAAATTTAAAAAATCTAAATTTTCAAGATTATTTATATAGAATGAGGATGTAACAAAAGCAAACCAATCCCATTTATTTCCTCTGAAAACATAAAATTGTTCTCCATAAATTATTGCCAAAAAAATAAAAAATATAATTATAGGTAAAGAAATTAATAATATTTCTTTTGTATTATCAAGAAAACCTCTGCGAGTTTTAATGGATAAGAAAGATATTACAAATGATATAGAAAGAAAAATTGATATAATCTGTAATGAGTTTAAACCTGCAGCAAAAAAAGAGAAGTGGGAAAATAGTATTAAAGTTGAAAACCCAAATAGTAAATTTACCGATACACTTTTATCAGAATTTTCTTTTAAATTTAAAATAAAATAACCTACGGCGTTTAAATTGATTAGTAAAATTAATAAAATTAAACCTGAAATTATCTCAATCATCTATTTATATAATACTTTATAGTTTAGTATTTTCTTATATTTTAAGTTATCTATTTTATAATTTGTACAAGGTGCCTTATTATAAAAACATAAATTAGGTGCATAATAATATTCCATTTTATTGTCTATTAATTTTTTTTGGATGCCTTGACTATTTGTATGGTAGTTAGAATAATATATATTTGGAAAAGGTTTACCAACATAATTTTGGTTATAATTTTTATAAACTCTTGTAATATTTTTAATGAAGAATGAAATATAACCAAATATTAATAAAAAAATAACAAATCTTATAAAAAATACTTTCCCAGGTTTTTTTATATTATAAGAAATTAAATACAGAAAAGTTAATAAAAAAAAAGTTAACAAAAAACTGTATCCATATCTGTATATAGGAAAAAAAACAAACCAAAGTAAAAAATTTGAAAAAGTAATGATATATATTATAAAAAATTTCTTTGTTAAAAAAATATTATTTATTTTTTTTAACTTTTCACCTTTAATTAAAAATATTAAAAAAAGTAAAATTATAAAAATTAAAATAGGTAAAAATTTATTAATTATTATAAAAAAATGTTTGCTAAACCAAGTATCCAACCAATTAAAATTTGAAATAAATGTTAGATGATCTTTGTAAAGATTTTGATCTGGCCATCCTTTAGACCATGCCTCCCCTGCTATTTTTTCATTTTGTACTTGTTGTATATTTGTCCACTCCAAAGACTCAAAACATAACATAGGTATTGGGAAAATTATGCAGCCACTAACAGCAATATTTTTAATTATCCAAAGAAAGGAAAATATTAATAAAAAAGTTGTAGTTCTATTTAATAAATAATTTTTTTTTATATTATCAAAAAATAATAAAATAAATAGACCAGCTAATATAAAAGTAATTTTATTTATTAATAAAAAAAATGTAAATATTAATAATAAATTAAAATCTTTTTCATTAATTTTTTTTTGAATATTTTTAATACTAAATAAAAAAATTAAAAAATAAAAAACGTTTAAAGAAACATCATTGCCATAATTACTATACCTGTTAAATGAGTATAAACTTGAAATAAGAATAATTATATAAATAATTGAAATTAAAAAATTTTGATCCGAATATTCTTTTAATGATTCAAATATATATCGATGTAAAAAATAAAAAAAGCATGAAACAATAATAGCTGTCGGAATTGTAATACCAACAACACCCAGAAAAAAATTGTTATGTAACGCACTTATGTACTGAAACATAGTGGAAAGAGCAAAACGGAAATGCAAATTATTTATACCAAATATAATTTTTTCCTCATTTAAAATTTGTATATAGGGTAAATGATAAAGTCCTCCATCTGGATTATTTGTTTTAGCAAAAGCTAATATTAGGCTTGTAATAATCCCTACTATTAATATTTCTTTAATTGGAAATGATTTATCTATTATAAAAGATATTATAATAAGTGAAAATATCAAAGTATTGAGTAAATAACTTAATGGGGTAAAAAAATTTAAAAATAAAGCAACAAAACTAATAAATATAAAGCCTAAAAAACTTTTCTCAAAATAATCTGAAGAGGTAGAATTAAAATTTAAAATTTTAGAAAGTATATTTCCAGATTGATATATTACGTAGCTAGATAGTATACATTTAAAAATAAGTTTAACAAAAATAATCATGTAATTATTTAATTTTATTCTTAATTCATTATGTTGTAAAAATTTTAAAATCTAAATGAAAAAATTAATATTTTTATTAATACCAATTTTAATAGTAATAGCTATAGTTGAACTTTTTTTAATTATAAAAAAACCAAATTTCATTGAATTAGATAAAGAATTAGGCTGGAAAGTAAAAAGTAACTTTAATCATACTTATAATCAAATTGATCTAATAAACAAAAAATACAAAGCTAACTTTAAAACTGATAGATATGGTATGAGAAATTTTCATACAGATAAAAACTTGGCATCGGAAATAAATATATTTGTTTTTGGAGATTCATTTACTTCTGATCCATATGTAAGTAATGAAAAAATGTGGTTTTCTGAAATAGCAAAAAATGTGAAAAAAA
>CACDQA010000005.1 GCA_902554745.1 uncultured Pelagibacteraceae bacterium | reverse complement strand
TATAACCTTCTTCGCTTTGTTCTTTCGTGTAATCAAAATTGTCTAACTCTGGTTTTAGTCCAGATGTCGGTAGATCAGACTCGGTTCCTGGACCATTATCAACTAAATAGCATTTTCTACTAATATGTTGGGTTTTAGACCAAGATTCTTTTGTTACATTATTATTATGATTAACAGTGCATTCAACTTTCAGTCTAACCTGTATTTTTTCATCTTTGTCGTAAAACAGCATTGCAGCGTTTTTATTAGCTTTTAACTTTTCAATTTTATCTGATCGTATATCACTATGATATTGTACTAGATTGTTTGATTGATCAGATTTTCTAAGAACTACAATTCTTCCATCAAAGTCTAATTGATCACCACAAATAAACACTGGTATTCGAAAAGGAGAACTTCTGTCTTTAACTGCATTATCTAGCATTGACCAAATTTTTTTTTTGATCTCAGCAAAGTCCTCGTAATAAGGAACTGTATCTGTCACAAATATTATTTTTTCTTCTTTAATCTAGCAATTAAACCTGAGCTATCCCAACGATTACCACCCATTTCTTGAACCTCAGCATAATAACCATCAATAATTTCTGTTATAGGCACAGGTGAACCATTTTTTTTTGCTTCTTCAATTGCAATTTTTAAATCTTTTCTCATCCAATCAATAGCAAAACCATAATCAAACTTATCATCAGTCATAGTTCGGTATCTATTTTCCATTTGCCAAGATTGTGCTGCACCTTTAGATATAGTTTCCATAACTTTATCCATATCTAAACCAGCGTTTATTCCAAAATTAATTGCCTCTGATAAACCTTGAACTGTTCCAGCAATGCACATTTGATTCATCATCTTTGTTAACTGGCCACTTCCACAAGGTCCAATTAGTTTTACTTTTTTACTGTAGCAATCAATAACTGGTTCTGCTTTTTTAAATACTTCCTCATCACCACCAACCATTACTGTTAGTATTCCGCCCTCAGCTCCAGCTTGTCCTCCAGAAATAGGAGCGTCTAAAAAACTAAACCCTTTATCATTTGCTTTTTTATTTAATTCTCTTGATACTTCCGCAGATACAGTTGAGTTATCAATAAAAATAGACCCAGCTTTAGCTGTGTTAAACAATCCATTTTCTCCGGTTGCAACTTCTCTTAAATCATCATCGTTACCAACACATGTAAAAATGAAATCAGCACCATCTGCAGCCTCCGCAGGTGTATTGGCCATTTTACCTTTATATTCGCCAATCCATTTTTCAGCTTTTGATTTAGTTCTATTAAAAACAGTTACATTGTGTCCGGCTTTTGATATATATCCAGCCATTGGGTAGCCCATAACCCCAAGACCTATGAAAGCAACATTACAAGTCATAATTTTTTTCTATGTTTAAAAGTTTAAGTTTAAAAGTAATTGTATTTGGGTTTATTTTTACATTTTTTTCAAGTTTTGGACAGAGTTTTTTTCTTGGACTATTTAATTCTAGTATTAGAGACGCCTTATCAATTACACATGGACAATTTGGCTCAATTTATGCATCAGCTACCTTATTAAGTAGTATCGTTTTAGTTTGGATTGGAAAAAAAATTGATGATGTAAATATTTTAAAATTTGCATCTTATGTAATAATTTTTTTATCAGCTTCCTGTTTTATATTTTCAAAGGTTTCATCTGTTATTTTTTTATTTATAGGAATTTTTTTAATGCGTTTAGCTGGACAAGGTTTATCAAGTCACACAGCTACAACAACCATATCTCGTTTTTTTGAAAAAAATCGAGGTAGAGCTTTAAGCACAGGTTGGTTAGGTTTGTCTTTAGCTGAATTTATAATGCCAGTTTTAATTGTTTTTTTATTAACTTTTATAGAATGGAGAGATATTTGGGTTTCAATTTCTATTTTAGTTATACTTTTTTTGCCTGTTGCAACTTTTCTTTTAGTTAAAGATGTTAAGCTTGATACGAGAGAAGAATCTAAAATAGATGAGAATAATAAAGAAATTAAACAATGGAAAAGAATAGAAGTTTTAAAAGATTATAGATTTTACATCATGTGTATGACGATGTTGGCAATGCCATGGATTGCAACAGGATCTTTTGTCTATCAGTCTTTTATATCTTCTTCTAAAGAGTGGGGACCCTATGTGATTGCACAATCATTCATGGCTTACTCTATTTTGTCGGTGATTACTCTTTTCATATCTGGTTTTTTAATTGATAAATTTTCAAGTAGAAAATTATTAATCTATATGAATATCCCACTTCTTTTTGGTACTATAGTTCTCTACTATTTTGATGCACCGCTGTCTTCTTTTGTATTTTTTGGTTTAGTAGGGGTAACCAATGGTTTGGCAAACGTGCTTGGTTCCTCAACTTGGGCTGAGATTTATGGTGTTAAATACATTGGGTCTATAAAAGCCTTAACAACTGCATTGATGGTATTTTCAACAGCATTTGGTACAGCTCTTTTTGGCTTTCTGATTGATATTGGTTTTTCAATTGAAGACATAGCCGTTGTTTCAGGAACTTATATCTTTGGCTCAATTATTCTTCTTTATTTGGTTAAAAATAAGTTAAATCCTCATTATTTATAAAAATAGCCCTTGATTTTTAATGACTCACTGTGTAGATACTCCGCATGGCTAGAGTTACCGTAGAAGACTGTATAGATAAAGTAGAGAGCCCTTATGAATTAGTACTTGTTGCTAAAGAAAGAGCTACTCAATTAAATGCAGGAATAGAACCAACAATTGATAGAGATAACGATAAAAATACAGTTATTTCATTAAGAGAAATTGCAGAAGAAAAAATTAAAGTTTCAGATTTAACCGATAGTGCTGTTTACAAACTTAGAAAACATGTTGAACAAGTTGATGATAGTGCTGAGGATGATGAAGAAATAGGTGATGATTTTGAAAATCTTTACAAAGGTGAAATTTCAAAAAGTGGTACGCCGATTTTACCATCTAAAAGAGCAAGAAAAACACCTGAAAAAATTCAAGTAACAAAAGAAGATTTGGCTGAGCTATCTGAAACAGCTACAGCAGAAGTTGATAATTCAGTAGGGGAAGAAACTATGAATGAGCAAGGAGAAGTTTCTTTAGATGAAGTATCAGAATCAGAAAATCAAGAAGTAGACGTATCTTCAGACGACACTGAAGCTTCAAACTCTTAAAAAAATAATATAAAGTTATACCATGAATAGGAAAGTATCAGTGGCTCCTATGATGGATTGCACCGATCGTCATGAACGATTTTTTCTAAGATTAATATCTAAAAACACTCTTCTTTACACTGAGATGGTAGTCGATGAAGCTATAAATAGAGGAGATAAAAAAAAGTTATTGGAGTTTAATATCAATGAGAAACCTGTAGCACTTCAATTAGGAGGCTCTTCTCCAAAACTTTTATCTGTAGCCACTAAAGTAGGTGAAGATTTTGGTTATGATGAAATCAATTTAAACTTAGGTTGCCCTAGTAAAAAAGTTGAAAAAAATAGATTTGGCGCTTGTTTAATGAAAGAGCCAAATTTAGTGGCAGATTGTTTAAGTAAAATGCAATCTGTTACAAAACTACCAGTAACTATAAAAACAAGAATTGGTTACGATGATGTAGAAGATTATGAAAATTTACATAGTTTCATTTCTACTCTAAAAGCAACAGGGGTTAAAACTTTTATCATTCATGCAAGAAAAGCAATGTTAGGTAAATTTACACCTAAGCAAAATTTAAATATTCCTCCTTTAAAATACGAATATGTTTATAATTTAAAAAAAGATTTTCCAAATGAAGAGATTATTATCAATGGAGGAATAACTTCAGTAGATGAAATAAAACCTCATTTAGAAAAAACAGATGGTGTAATGATAGGAAGAGCCGCATATCACACCCCTTACTTATTAGCAGATATTGAAAGAGAAATATTCAATAATGACGATATTCCAAGTAGACAAGATGTAATTGAACAACTCATTCCTTATGTTAAAGAAGAATTAAAAAAGGGAACAAGATTAAATCAAATCATGAGACATACTCTTGGCTTATTTCATGGTCAGACAGGTGCAAGTTATTGGAAAAGATATTTAAGTGAAAACATGTGTGTAAGAGATGCTGATGTGAAAAAAATTGATCACATTATGGATAAAATTAAATACAATAATGTAGATACTAGAGTAGGGCAGTCTGCTTAATTCAATATTAACAAACGAATATAGTTATATTATTTTATTAATGGCTTTAACAGCAATACCAGTTGGTTTTGTTGCGGGATTATTTGGTATTGGTGGAGGGTTAATAACTGTTCCCTTTTTATATTTTATTTTTGGTTCTTTAGAAATTGATCCTCAATATGTTATGCACCTTGCTGTTGGAACTTCATTTGCAATTATAATACCAACATCTACAGTTTCAGTTTTAACACATCATAAATTTAAAGCAGTTGATTTTGATATTGTTAAGAATTACGGTCTGTTTGTAATACTAGGAGTTATTGTTGGTACTGCTTTTGCAGCTTCTTTAAAAACTAAATCCTTAGTTTTATTTTTTTCTATAATGATTTTATTTTTAGGAATTTACTTACTTTTAATAAAAGAAAAAGAACAAAACATAATTGTCAAAATGAAATTACATCTAAAAGTAATTCTTGGTTTTCTTGTTGGGTTTATTTCTGCTCCTATGGGTATAGGAGGAGCTGTAATGAACGTTCCTATTCTTAAGTTTTTTGGTTATTCAATAAATAAAGCAATAGGAAGTGCGGCAGCTATAGGTTTTTTAATTGCTTTATTTGGAGCAATAGGATTTCTTTTTTCAGGAAGTTATTTAAATTCTAGTCTTCCAATGAGTATTGGTTTTATAAATATACCAGCATTTTTAATATTTATACCAATTACAACTTTCATGGCTAGGATAGGAGCTAAAACAGTTCATAGTATTGATAAGAATAAAATTAGTAAGTTTTTTGGAATTTTTCTATTAGTGGTTTCGATTAAATTTTTTTACGAATACTTAAAATTATAACAAGCAAAAAAAGAGGTGACTTCAGTCTCCCTCCATCACCTCACAAATTAATTTAGGTGATTCTGCTCATTTTAATTAACACTTCTTAGTTGAAAATGAACTTTATCAACTAATTAAAAATTAACAATTAAGGGTTGTATTAATTTGATTTAAAAAAAACTCAATTTAGCCATACATAATATTTAGTGTTATTGTTGTAATTGATACTTTTAAAAATGGTTTCAATAAAAGACATTAATAAAAAAATTAAAAAAAATTTATTTGATCCAATCGATAAATCAAAAAAAAATTTTTCCTCGTTTTTAAAAAATATAAAAAAAAACAAAGTTAAAAAAGATTTAGCACTACAAAAACAATTAGAAAAAGAAAAGAAAAAAGAATTAGTTTTAGAAAAAAAATTAGCAAAAAAAGCTAAACAAGATGAATTAAAAGAAGAAAGAAAGAAACTTCTTCTTCAAAAAAAATTAATCATAGAAAATGAAAAGCAAGAAAAAAAGAATGAAGAAAAAAGACGCAAAGTAGAAGCTCAAAGAATTAAAATAGAACAGAAAAAAATTAAAGACGAAGAAAGTAGAAAACTTAGAGAGGAAGCCAGAAAGCTTAAAGAAGAAGATTTAAGGCTAAAAATGTTAGAGAGACAAAGAATTAGAGAAGAAAATATTAAAATTAAAGAGGAAGAATTAAAAAATAAAGAAATTGAAGCTCAAAAGAGAAGAGATGAAAAAGAAAAAGAAAGACAAGAAAAAATAAGATTAAAAGAAATTGAAAGAAAAAATAGACTTGAGGAAGAGCAAAGATTAAGAGAGGCAGCTAGGAAGCTGAAATATGAGCAAGAAAGACTTAAAGAAATGGAGGAAAGATTAAGAGATCTAGAAATTGAAAGACAGCAGGAAATTCAAAGACAGATTTTAAAAGAGGAGGCTGAGCAAAAAGCCAAGGAAGAGGAATTAAGAATTAAAGAAAAAGAACTTAAAGAGGCAGAACGAGAGAGAATAAATAAAGAAAATGAAAGACGTCAAAGAGAAAGAGAACTGAAATTAGAGGAGGAAAGACAAAAAAGAATTGAAGAAGAAAACGAAAGAATCAGATTAGCTGAAGAAGCTCAAAAAGAGAGAATTGAATTGGAAAATAGGCGAATGAAAGAATGGGAGAAAAAATTTGATGAAGAGCAAAGGTTAAGAGAAGAGGAGTTAGTTAGAAAGTTTTATAGTGATGAAATTCCAAAACAAGAAAACAATCAAAATGATGATAATTTAGAAAATAAAGCTGATGAGGTTAATATAGGAACTAAAGCTGATGATGATAATTATAAAAATTAATTTTTTAGACCAGTGAAATCAAAGATTTTTTTCACAATATAATGAAGCAAATTTTGTAGATTCCATTATATCTTTAGGTTTTTGCTTGAATATTTCTTTAATTTCATCATCTGTAAATTTCTCATTAAGTTTTGTTAATGTACACATGCAATAGGATTTTGCTTTTTCAGGACCTATATATTGTTTTGAACTTCCATAGCAGCCTATATAAATTTGTTGTTCAATTTCAGGGCTAAAACTTAGGGCTTTTGAGTCTAAAAATAGAAAAAAAATTAAAAAAATATTAAATTTTTTGATCATATTCGCCAATTTTTCCAGTTTCCTGAAGCAATCTATCAATAAAATCAAATATTTTTTTCTTTCTTTCATCTGATGTTGGGCTTTCAGTGACTATTACTAATGAAGGTTTATTTGAAGAAGCTCTTATAAGCCCCCAGGAACCATCTTCGAATGAAAACCTAACTCCATTAACAGTTAAAATATCATTAATAACTTGGCCATCTATTTCAGTTTTGTTATCTTGCAAATTTTTAATTTGCTTAACGAGCTCTTCAACAACAATATACTTTTCTTCATCTTTGCAAAATGGTGCCATTGTTGGCGTTTGAAATGTGTTAGGTAATTCGGCAATAATATCATTTATTTTTTTATTTTCATTATCTAATAAGTGACATACTTGAATTGCAGAATTGATACCGTCATCATATCCAAAACCTAATGGCTGATTGAAGAAAAAATGTCCACTTTTTTCAAATCCAGCTAAAGCTTTTTCAGTGTTTACTTTTCTTTTAATGTGAGAATGACCTGTTTTCCAATAAATTGTCTCACAATTGTTTTCATTTAATATTTTATCTTTTGAAAATAAACCCGTTGATTTTACATCTACTATAAATTTAGAATTTTTATGTTTGTGTGATAAATTTCTAGCTATCAGAAGACCTATTTTATCTGAAAATATTTCATTACCCTTATCGTCAATAACACCAACTCTATCTCCATCTCCATCAAATCCAAAACCTATATCAGCATTGTTTTCTTTAACTACTTTTGCTATTTCATGAAGCATTTCTAGATCTTCTGGATTTGGATTATATTTAGGAAAATTCCAATCTAGGTTACAATCTAATTCTATTACTTCACACCCAATACCTCTTAGAATATCTGGGGCAAAAACACTTGCTGTTCCATTTCCACAAGCCACCACAGCTTTTATTTTTTTCTTAATTTTATTTTTACTAATTAGATCTTCTTTATAAATTTTATCAAAATCTTTTATTTGTTTCTCATTACCTTCACCTTTCGTAAATTTTTCATTTAAGGTAATTTCTTTTAATTCTTTCATTTCCTCTGGTGCATGAGTTAGTCCTTTTTTGATGCCCATTTTCACACCAGTCCAACCATTTTCATTATGACTTGCTGTAACCATAGCGACCGCATCTGCATCTAAATTGAACTGTGCAAAATAAACCATGGGAGACAATGAAAGACCAATATCCTCTATGCTGCATCCTGTAGACATTAATCCTTTTTTGAGAGCAGTTTTTATTTCTTCACTATAGGAACGGTAATCATGACCTACTATGATTCTTGGATTATCTTTTTTGGTATGTATTTTTATTTGTGTTCCAAGCCCTTTTCCAAGATTCTCTATTCCGGATTGATTTATATCTTTCTCATACAACCATCGGGCGTCATATTCTCTAAAACCATAGGGATCTATTTTTATATTTTGGCTCATTGGTTATTTACTTACTGTTTATTATGTTAATTTCGTGCAAAAAAATTTATTTTTTTATTGATTATCATATTGTCGCGTTCTATAAATGTTCTATTGTACAAAAGTTTATATAGTATATTTACGATAAACGCCTACAACATATAGTTGTTTTCGTACTAATAACAAATTATAATTAAAATTTATGAATAAGATTCTTTCACAAGCCCTCAAAAAAGCTGTCTCTGAATATAGCCCAGAAGTTAAGGAAGTTTCTAAAATAAATAAACCTGATCTTTTCTCATTAAATAATGAAACTGAATTATTTCAAAATGACAAAGGCATTATAATTAAAATTGATCGTTCGAAAGATGCAAATCTTACAGACTTTGGTAAAGCAACTTTAAAAGACAGATACTTGGGTTTGAACGAATCTTATCAAGATTTATTTGCAAGAGTAGCAAGCACATATGCAGATGATAATTTGCATGCTCAAAGAATTTATAATTACATAAGTAATCTTTGGTTTATGCCAGCAACACCAGTTTTATCAAATGGTGGTACAAAAAGAGGATTACCAATTTCATGTTTTTTAAATGAAGCATCTGATAGCTTAGGAGGTATTCTTGATTTATGGAGTGAGAATGTTTGGTTGGCAGCGAAGGGTGGAGGAATTGGAAGTTACTGGGGTAACTTAAGATCTATTGGTGAAAAAATAGGAAGAGTTGGAAAAACTTCAGGAATAATTCCTTTTATAAAAGTTATGGACTCTTTAACTATGGCTATCAGTCAAGGATCATTAAGAAGAGGTTCTGCAGCATGTTATCTTCCAATTGATCATCCCGAAATAGAAGAGTTTATTGAAATGAGAAGACCTACTGGTGGTGATCCAAATAGAAAAGCATTAAATTTACATCACGGAGTTTTAGTTTCTGATGCGTTTATGAGAGCTGTAGAAACAGATGAACAATGGGCTTTAAAAAGCCCTGCTGATGGTAGTGTTCAACAAACTATTTCTGCAAGAAATTTATGGATAAGATTATTAACCGCAAGAATTGAAACAGGTGAGCCATATATAATTTATATTGATACTGTTAACAGACAAATTCCTCAACATCATAAGTTAGCAAATCTAACAGTTAAAACTTCTAATTTATGTAGTGAAATAACTTTACCAACAGGAATTGATAAAGATGGAAGAGATAGAACAGCAGTATGCTGTTTATCCTCGTTAAATTTAGAAAAATATGATGAGTGGAAAGATGATCCAGATATGATTAGTGATGTTATGAGATTTTTAGATAATGTTTTATCTGATTTTATTAATAAAGCACCAGATCAATTTAAAGATGCAAAATATTCAGCAGAAAGAGAAAGAAGTGTTGGATTAGGTGTGATGGGTTTTCATTCGTTTTTACAAAAACATAGAATTCCACTTGAGTCAGTGATGGCAAAATCATGGAATAAAAAAATATTCAAAAATATTCACGAAAAAGTTAATCAAGCTTCTAGAGATTTAGCCGAAGAAAGAGGTGCATGTCCAGATGCGGCAGAGTATGGTTATAAAGAAAGATTTTCTAACAAGACAGCAATAGCTCCAACAGCTTCCATTTCAATTATTTGTGGTGGAGCATCACCAGGAGTAGAGCCAATTGCTGCAAACAGTTACACACACAAAACTCTTTCAGGATCTTTCAATGTAAGAAATAGATATTTAGAAGAAATCCTTCAATCTCATGGAAAAAATGATGAAGAGACATGGTCTAGTATTACTACAAATCAAGGATCTGTTAACCATCTAGATTTCCTAACTGATTTAGAAAAAGATGTATTCAAAACTGCATTTGAGCTGAACCAAAATTGGATAATTGAATTAAGTGGTGACAGAACACCATTTATTTCACAGGCTCAGTCAGTAAATCTATTTTTACCAGCAGATGTTCACAAAAAAGAATTACACAAAATTCATTTTGATGCTTGGAAGAAAGGCTTAAAGAGCCTTTATTACTGTAGATCAAAATCAATTCAAAGAGCTGAGAATGTTAATGATTCAAAATCAACAGACATATTAGCAAATGTTTACAAAAATAAATCAAATGAAAGTCAAGAACAAGAGTACGAGGAGTGTTTATCATGTCAGTAGCAGAAAATATAAATAAAGAAGCAGTTCAACCAAAAAAAAATAACAATGGTTTGTTAGTAGCCAACCCAGTTTATAAACCATTTAGATATCCTTGGTGCTACGATGCTTGGTTAACACAACAAAGAATTCACTGGTTACCTGAAGAAGTTCCACTGGGTGATGATGTGAGAGATTGGCAAAAAAATCTTAGCCCATCTGAAAAAAATTTATTAACTCAGATTTTTAGATTTTTCACTCAGGCTGATGTTGAAGTAAGTAATTGTTACATCAGACATTACATGAATGTGTTTAAACCAACAGAAGTTTTAATGATGATGTCATCTTTCGCCTCTATGGAAACAGTGCATATTGCAGCTTACTCACATTTATTAGATACAATTGGAATGCCAGAATCAGAATATTCAGCTTTCATGAAATATAAAGAAATGAAAGATAAGTATGATTACATGCAAGGCTTTGATGTTAAATCTAATCATGACATTGCAAAAACAATAGCTGTGTTTAGTGCGTTTACAGAAGGTCTACAATTGTTTGCAAGTTTTGCAATTTTATTAAATTTTCCAAGACACAACAAAATGAAGGGAATGGGGCAGATCGTAACTTGGTCTGTAAGAGATGAAACATTGCATTGCAACTCAATGATCAGACTCTTTAAAGATTTCATTAAAGAAAATCCTGAAACATGGACTCCACAATTAAAAAAAGAAATTTATGAAGCTTGCAGAACGATAGTAGAGCATGAAGATGCTTTTATAGATTTAGCATTTCAAATGGGTCCAATGGAAGGGTTAACAGCTGAGGATGTTAAAAAATATATTCGTTTCATTGCAAACAGAAGATTAAGTCAGTTAGGCTTAGAAGGAATTTATGATATTGAAAAAAATCCTTTAACTTGGCTTGATACCATGCTTAACGCAGTTGAGCATATGAATTTCTTTGAAGGTCGTGCAACAGAATATTCCAAAGCATCAACTCAAGGGACTTGGGCAGAAGCTTTTAGTTAATTGAGATACAAAAAATATTTCCGAAAAACTAGCTTAAAGCAAAAAGGTGTTGGAGATTTTTTTTTAAAAGAAGTAGCTGAAAAAAATCCCAAAGTATTTCTTGAAGTTGGTGTTTTTCATGGTGTCACTGCTCGAAATGTCTGTGAGTTACTTTACAAAATGCACGGTCAAGATTTTAAATATGTGGGATTAGATTTATTTGAAGAAACTTTAGAAAATCAAAATGAAGTAATACCTAATACTAAATTTTCTAATCCTATCAAAAATTTTTATTTCAATTATATAAAAAAACAAAATCCATACAGTCTAGAAGCTGTAAACGATCTTCTAAAAAAATTTAAAGACAATGCATCACTAATTAAAGGAAATTCAAATACAATATTAAAAAAAATTGATATGTCTAAAATTGATTATGTCTTTCTCGATGGAGGTCATGATTATCAAACAGTAAAAAATGACTTAAATTGTTGTAGAGAAGTTATAATTAATGGAGGAACGGTACTTTGTGACGATTATGATTTATCGTATGCCCCAGGTGTAAAAAAAGCTATAGATGAGTTTGTTTCACTTAATAGCTTCAAATGTTTAATATTATGTAATGATAGATTTGCAAAACTAGAAAAAAATTAAACTATCTTTGGTTTAATTCCATTACTTTTCTATGTTTGCTTCCTTTATAGCTTGCCAAAGGCCTAATGAGTTTATTTGCAGCATGTTGCTCCATGATGTGAGCAGACCAACCAGTAATTCTTGAAATAACAAAAATAGGTGTAAAGAAATCAGTATCAAAGCCCATTAAGTGATAAGTTGGTCCAGTAGGATAATCTACATTTGGATAAATATTTTTTTCTTTGATCATTACTTTTTCTACAATGTCATAAATTTTTTCAAATTTTTTATCTTTTTTAATTTTAGCAACTTTACCAAAATAATCTCTCATTGTTGGAACTCTTGAATCGCCCGACTTGTAAACTCTGTGACCAAATCCCATAACTACTTCTTTATTCTTTAAAGCGTTATTAATCCATTTTAGAGCATTTTCTGGTTTTTTAATTTTATTCATCATATGCATTACTTCCTCATTAGCTCCACCATGTAGTGGACCTTTTAAACTTGCAATAGCTCCTGTGATCGCACCATGAATATCAGACAAACTGCTTGTAATTGTTCTTGCAGTAAATGTTGAAACATTAAAACTATGTTCAGCATATAAAATTAAAGATACATCAAATGCTTTAACAATCTCTTTTTGTGGCACTTTGCCAAAACACATATAAAAAAAGTTTTCAGCAAACGTTAATGTTTTTTTAGGTTTAATTATTTTTTTACCTTTTCTAATTCTGTAAAAAGCAGCTAAGGCAGTTGGAGTTTTTGCAAAAATTCTTAAAGCTTTTCTCATATTTGCTTCTGGTGAAGAGTCTATAGTTTCTTTGTCCTCCAATCCCATTACGCTTACAGCTGTTCTTGCAACATCCATTGGATGAGATTTCTTTGGCATGTGTTTAATTATTTCATATAAATTTTTTGTTAGTTCTCTGTTGTTTCTTTCTTCTTTTTCAAATTGTCTAAGTTGGATCGTATTTGGGAGATCCTTATTAAGAATCAGATATGCAACTTCTTCAAATCTACAGTATTCACATAAATCTTGAGCTGCATATCCTCTATAAGTAAGAGAATTTATTTCTGGCATTACTTTTGAAACTTCTGTTTCATCTACAACAATACCTAATAATCCTTTTTTAATATCATCACTCATTATTCATGTCCTTCCGTACTAAAATTATAAATTTTTTCATCTAATGAATTATATTTTTCATAATCGACTAATTCGTAGAGTCTTTTTCTAGTTTGCATTTTATCAATAATATTATTTTGATGTCCATTTGCATAAATGTCTCTTAATCCGTCTTCGACATTTTTCATAGCCAATCTTTGTGAGGTTACTGGATAAATAACAATATTATATCCAAAATTTTCTAATTCTTTGTAGTTAAATAATTTAGATTTACCAAATTCAGTCATGTTTGCTAATAGGTAACCAGTTAAATTTTTACGAACTTTTTCAAAATCTTTTTCATCTTTAAGAGCTTCTGGAAATATTATTTCAGCACCAGCATCAATGTATGCTTTGCATCTATCAATCATTTTATCGATACCTTCAACACTCTTAGCATCTGAACGAGCTATAATTTTAAAGTTTTTATCTTTTTTTGCAGCAACACATTCTTTAATTTTTTTAACCATAGCATCAGTTGAAATAAGTTCTTTATTATCAAGATGCCCACATCTTTTCCTTTCAATTTGATCTTCTAAATGAACACCTGTTATTCCAAATTCTTCAAATGTTTCTATGGTTTCTTTGCAAGATTTAAACCCTGTATCTATATCAACTATTGTTGGTAGATTAGTAACTCTAGAAATTAAATAAGATCTTGTACTAACATCTTGGAGTGTTGTTAAGCCAATATCAGGAAAACCTAGATCATTAGCCATTACTCCACCTGATATATAAACTGCATCATATCCAATTTCTTCTATCAACTTTGCTGTGAGCGGATTGTATGCACCTGGAACTCTTAAAATTTTATTTGATTTTAATTTCTTATCAAAATCTATTCTTTTTTGACTAGGTTCTTTTTCCACAAAGTGCATTAAAAAATTCCTTTTTTATTATTTCGTTTTAATTTATTTTTTTTTACTTCAATATTCAATTTTTCAAGTTGACCTGATTTTAAATTTCTTAAATTTTGTACTGTTTTTAAAAAACGATTACTTTCTTTTTTATCTAAAATACCCCCGGTTAAAGTTAAAAATTTATTTATATAATTTTGTCTCTTAAATGGTCTTGCTCCATACGGATGTGCGTCTGCTCTATCTAGTTCCTCTGTTATTTTTCTTCCATTATTAAGTGTCACAACAACTTTAGCACCAAATGATTTGTTTTTTGGATTAGGATCATGATATTTCTTTGTCCATTTTTTATCTTCATAAGTTTTTATTGATCTCCAAATTTTGATTGTACTTTTTCTCTTCGCTCTAGCTTTCGTGTAAGATTTAACATGATGCCAATCTCCATCTTCTAAAGCTACAGCAAAAATATACATTATAGAATGATCTAATGTCTCTCTGCTAGCATTAGGATCCATTTTTTGAGGATCATTAGCACCTGTACCAATTACATAATGAGTGTGATGACTTGTAAAAATATCAATTTTTTTAATAAGTTTTAAATTTGAAATTTTTGTTTTTAGCTTTTTAGCTAGATCTATTAATGCTTGTGATTGATATTCTGCAGAATATTCTTTTGTATATGTCTCCAAAATAGCTTTTTTACTCTCACCTTTTTTTGGCAATGGAACTTTGTAGTTAGCTTTTTTACCATCTAGTATTCTTGCAATTACACTGTCTTCACCTTCGTAAATTGGACTAGGAGCTCCTTCACCTCTCATTGCTCTATCTACGGCTTCAATAGCAAGTTTACCTGCATGTGCAGGAGCATACGCTTTCCAACTTGAAATTTCTCCTTTTCTAGACTGTCTAGTAGATATTGTTATATGTAGTGCCTGTTGAACAGCTTGATAAATAGTTTCAGTATTTAATTTTAACATTGTTCCTAATCCAGCCGCTACACTAGGACCTAAGTGAGCAATGTGGTCTACTTTATGCTTATGTAAACAAATTCCTTTAACTAAATTTACCTGTACTTCATATGCAGTAATTATTCCTCTTAATAAATCTAATCCACTTTTTTTATTTTGTTGTGCAACACTTATAAGTGGAGGTATGTTATCACCTGGATGACTGTAGTCAGCAGCTAAAAAAGTGTCATGGAAATCTAACTCTCTTACAGCTGTTCCATTTGACCATGCGGCCCATTCACAATCAAATTTTAATTTTGAATTTACCCCAAATATAGTTGCTCCGTTTTTTCTAAAATGTTTTAAAGCCATTTCTCTAGATGATATTACAGGTTTTCTATTCAATGAAGCAATTGCAACTGAAGCGTTATCAATTATTCTATTGATAACCATCTCAATAGCATCTTTATTTAATTTAGCATTATCACTTGCTATCTCTGCTATTTTCCAAGCAAGCTGTTTCTTCTTTGGAAGATTAATTTTTGAAGGATAAACTTTAACTGTATGTAATAACAAAATAACTCCTAATTTGTGATTTTGTTTTAATAGTTAAAATAAATTAATCAATATTAAAGATATTCGGATACTATCTTTTCAATACCTATAAAGTCTTTTATTAAGTGATTGTGATAAATTTCGTCTTTATTTTTTTCAGTATACCCATCCTCTAACAAAATAATTGGTATTTCAGCTGCCTTTGCAGCATTAGCATCAGTTTCACTATCGCCTATCATTATTGATTTTTTTATATCTCCATTTAATATCTCAACTACAGAGGTAAGATGTCTTGGATCTGGTTTGCAATAATCAAAAGTATCTGATCCCGCAACATATTCAAAATAATCATAAATCCCAATTTTTTTTAAAAGATCATTTGATAAATGTTCTTGTTTATTGGTACAAACAGCCATGGATATACTTTGATCTTTGCACCAATTTAAAAATTCTTTTACACCTTTAATAAGTGTACTTTCATTTATTATATTCTTTCCATAAAAATCAACAAATTCACTAACCATTTCTTTTTTTACATTTTCATCATTTACTTTACCAAATTCTTTTTTTGCTTGACCCCATATAGATCTACCAATCATTGCTCCAGCACCCTTGCCAACAAGATTTCTAATTTCTTCAGTTGATTTGGTTGGGTAGCCAAATTTCTTCATAACATGATTATGAGCCCTCATTAAGTCTGGAGCTGTATCAACCAAAGTTCCATCTAAATCGAATAAAATTGTAAATTTTTGTTTCATTTTAAAAGTATTTTAAAGAAATAAATTGTGAATTAATCAATATATATACTTAATGTAAATCAATTCTAAATGGAAGTTTTTAATCAAAAAAAACTTAGAGAAAAATTTATCAAGTCAGGGGTAAAGATGATAGGTCCTGAAACGATTTTTTTTTCAAAAGATACAAAGATTGGAAGTAACGTAACTATAGAACCTTATGTAGTTATTGGCTCTAAGGTAAAAATTGGGAATAATGTAATAATAAAATCTTTTTCACATTTAGAATCTTGTAAAATTGAAAATAAAGTTGAGATTGGTCCATATGCTAGAATAAGACCCTATACAATTTTAAAAGAAGGATCCAAAGTAGGCAATTTTGTTGAGATTAAAAAAAGTATTTTAGGAAATAAATCTAAAGTTAATCATTTATCTTATGTGGGAGATGCTCAAATTGGAAAATCAGTAAACATTGGAGCAGGCACAATCACTTGTAATTATGATGGGGTGAATAAAAATAAGACAAAAATTAAAGATAGAGTATTTATAGGCTCAAACTCTTCTTTAGTTGCTCCAGTCACTATAAACAAAGATGGTATTGTTGGAGCAGGGTCAGTAATTACAAAGAATGTTAAAACAAAATCTTTAGCATTAACAAGATCGCCACAAATTGAAGTTAAGAATTATAAAAGAAAGAAAAAATAATTTATGTGTGGAATTATTGGAATATCAAGTAATAAACCTGTTTCTGCTAATATAATTAATTCATTAAAAAAATTAGAGTATAGAGGATATGATTCCGCAGGGATAGCTACACTTTCAGATGGTAAAATTAACGAAGTAAAATCTGAAGGTAGAGTAGATAATTTGGAAAATAATTTTGATTTAAAAAATTTAAGAGGAAATATTGGAATAGGACATGTAAGATGGGCCACTCATGGTATTCCAAATAGTTTGAATGCACATCCACATTCTTCTCATAACGTTTCTGTAGTTCATAATGGAATTATTGAAAATTCTACAATATTAAAAAAACATTTGATTAACAAAGGTCATAACTTTAAATCTCAGACTGATACTGAGGTAATTGTCCATTTAATTACAGAACATTTGAAAACCTCAGAATTAGAAGAGGCAATTACAAAAACTTTAAAACAACTTCATGGTAGTTTTGCTCTCGGAATAGTTTTTAAGGATATGCCAGACTTAATTGTTGGCGCTAGAAGAGGATCACCTTTAGCCGTAGGTTATGGTCCAAATGAAAACTATCTCGGATCAGATTCTTATGCTTTGAAATCTATGACAAACAAGATTACTTATCTTGATGATGGTGAATTTTGTATTGTAAAAAAAGATCAAGTTCTTTTCTTTAACGAAGAAGGAAAAAAGATTAATAAAAAAATATTAGAATTATCATCAGATGAAGCAAGTTATGACAAAGGTGATTTTAAGCATTTCATGGCAAAAGAAATTGAAGAACAACCGAGAACAATTAAAACTGGTATTAAAGAATATGTAGATAATTTAAATAAAGATATAAATATCTTTAATTTTCCATGGAAAATAGAAGACATTAATTCAATCACTTTAATAGGATGTGGAACAGCTTATCATTCATGCTTGATGGCAAAATATTGGTTTGAAGAATTAACAACTTTAGACGTTAACATAGATATAGCTTCTGAATTTAGATATAGAAAAAATAGATTTAAAAATGATAGTTTATATATCTTTGTTTCTCAATCTGGAGAAACAGCAGATACTTATGCGGCCCTAGATCTTTGTAATAAAAATAAGATGAAAACATGCTCTGTAGTTAATGTAATCGAAAGCTCCATTGCAAGAGACTCTAATTTTGTTTTACCAATTCATTGTGGTCCCGAAATAGGAGTTGCATCAACAAAAGCATTCCTGGGTCAAATACTGGTTTTGTATATTTTAGCCTTGAAACTTGGGTCATTAAGAAAGGAAATTGAAAAAAAAGAATATCAAGAAAAAATTAAAGATTTAAAAGCTTTGCCTGGGTTAATAGAGAAAACACTGCTTCATGATAATGATATCCAGGCAATATCTTCAACATTTAACGAAGCAAAGGGTTCAATGTTTTTAGGAAGAGGGTATTCATATCCAATAGCTTTAGAAGGTGCATTAAAACTTAAAGAACTTTCATATATTCATGCTGAAGGATATCCAGCGGGGGAAATGAAGCATGGGCCTTTAGCATTAATAGAAGATGGCATGCCAGTAGTTGTTTTAGCTCCTAGAGACAATTATTATAAAAAAACAATTTCAAACATGCAGGAAGTTATCGCTAGAGGAGCAAAAGTATTATTGATAACAAATAAAAGCAAAGATGAAGTTGTGTCGGAAAATATTTGGGAAACTATTGAGGTTGAGAATACAAATGATGACTTACTCCCATTCCTTTTGACCATTCCACTTCAAAAACTTGCTTATTACTCTGCTCTTAAAAAAGGCTATGACATTGATAAGCCTAGAAATTTGGCTAAATCTGTCACTGTTGAATAAACTTTAAACTCTGTTAAAACACCCCTAGGTTGAATATGAAAAGTTGGAAAAAAAATAGTTGGAGAAAATATCCTGTAAAACATATTCCAGAATATCCAGATAAAAAAGAACTGGATAGAGTTTTGGATAAAATAAGGACATTTCCTCCATTAGTATTTGCTGGAGAAACAAGACATCTTAAAAACCAGTTAGCTGATGTTGTGGATGGAAAAGCATTTTTACTTCAGGGTGGAGATTGTGCTGAGAGCTTTGCAGAATTTAATCCAGATAATATAAGAGATACATTTAAACTAATGTTGCAAATGTCATTAGTTTTAACTTACTCAGCTTCATTACCAGTAGTAAAAGTTGGAAGAATAGCTGGTCAATTTTCAAAACCTAGAAGTGCACCAACTGAAACAAGAGACGGTGTAGAGCTTCCAAGTTATTTAGGTGACAACATAAATGCCATGGAATTTACTGAAAAGGCTAGAGTTCCAGACCCTAAAAGATTATTCAAGGCATACTCACAATCAGCCGCAACTTTAAATCTTATAAGAGCTTTCTGTCATGGAGGTTTTGCAGATCTTAAGAATGTTCACAATTGGAATTTAGGTTTCATTAAAAACTCACCTGAATTAAAAAGATTTAAAGAATTAGAAGATAATATTGCAAATGCTTTAGCTTTCATGGATGCATGTGGAATTAATTCAGATTTTAACAGAAGATTAAAAACTGTTAATTTCTGGACATCACATGAGGCATTACTACTTCCTTTTGAAGAAACAATGACAAGGACAGACTCTATAACAGGAGAAAACCATGACACATCTGCTCACTTTGTTTGGATTGGAGATAGAACAAGACAGTTGGATGGTGGTCATGTTGAGTTTTGTAGAGGTATAGAAAACCCTATAGGAATTAAATGTGGACCTACTTTAAAGGCTGATGATTTAATTGATCTTTGTAATAGAATAAATCCTAAGAATGAAAAAGGTAAAATCACACTAATATCAAGATTCGGTGCGGATAATGTTTCAAAATTTTTACCAAAATTAATTAGGGCAATAAAAAAAGAAGGTTTAAATGTTATTTGGTCATGTGATCCTTGTCATGGAAATACAGTAAAAGCTGCGACAGGTTTTAAAACAAGACCATTTAACAGTGTTTTAAAAGAAGTTAAAAATGTTTTTGCATGTCACCAAAGTGAAGGAAGTTACGCTGGTGGTTTACATATAGAATTAACTGGTCAAGATGTAACAGAGTGTATTGGTGGAGCGCAAAAGATATCAGAAAAAGACTTATCATCAAGATATCACACGCATTGCGACCCAAGACTAAATGCAAACCAAGCTCTAGAATTAGCTTTCTTGATTTCAGATGAGATTAAAAAGAATAGCTCTTATTCTAAAAATGCAGATAGAGCGGCATCTTAAGACATTGTAAAATTTTAAATATCTAATACTTTAAAATCATGAATACTTCAGAAAAAGTAAATTTTATTTCTAACTGGATTAAAGATTATGTAAATAATATGCCAAGCAAGGCAGAGTCATTGGTTATAGGAATTTCTGGAGGAATAGATTCGTCAGTTTCTAGCACATTAAGTGCAATGACAGGTTTAAAAACTATTGTTTTGTCAATGCCAATCAAACAGAAATCACATCAACATGATTTAAGTTTAAAGCATCAAGAGTGGTTAGTTAAAAACTTTAAAAATGTTGAGGCACATACTATCAATTTAGATGAGTTATTTTTGGCTTTTAGTTCCAGTTTATCAAATTTTAATAATGAACATGGAATGGCGAATTCCAGAGCTAGATTGAGAATGACAACACTTTATCAAGTTGCTGCAGCGAATAAAGGAATAGTAGTTGGAACTGGAAATAAAGTTGAAGATTTTGGTGTTGGTTTTTATACAAAATATGGAGATGGTGGGGTAGATATATCGCCAATAGCTGATTGTAATAAAACTGAAGTTTGGGAGCTTGGAAAAGAGCTTGGAATTTTAAAAGAAATTATTGATGCTGCCCCTACTGATGGTTTATGGGACGATGGAAGAACTGATGAAGGTCAACTTGGACTAAAATATGAAGAATTAGAAGAAGCTATGGATAATCCTAATTCGGCTAATCGAGCTAAATACGAAACTATTAGAAAACAAAATTTGCATAAAATGGAGCCAATTCCTGTATGCAAAATTCCAAATTAATCAAATAGATTCACAAATCTATTTTTTAAGTATATTCCTAAAATAATGAGTAAAGATATTTTTTTAACAAATAATCTAACAAATAAAAAAGAGAAGTTTGTTCCACTAGATAAAAATGACATTAGAATGTATGTGTGTGGTCCAACTGTTTATGATGATCCCCATATTGGTAACGCAAGACCAATAGTTGTATTCGATATTTTATTTAAAATTTTTAAAAAAAATTATCCTAAAGTTACTTATGTGAGAAATATTACTGATGTAGATGATAAAATTATTAAATCTTCAAAAGAAAATAATATTTCAATTTCAGAATTAACAAGCAAAGTAACTAAAAGTTTTAGTGAAGATTGCAATTACTTAAATTGTGAAGAACCAACACATCAACCTAAAGCAACTGAAAATATAGATTTAATGATTGAAATGATTTCTGAATTATTAAAAAAAGGATTTGCTTATGAAAATAATAAGCATGTTTATTTTGAGGTTAAAAAATTTAATGATTATGGTCAGCTATCAAACAAAAAACTAGATGAACTAATTGCTGGATCCAGAGTAGAAGTCAGTGAAAATAAAAAAAATTCAGAAGATTTTGTTTTATGGAAACCTTCAGAGGATGACGAACCTTCATGGGAATCTCCATGGGGAAAAGGAAGGCCAGGATGGCATCTAGAGTGCTCGGCAATGTCAAAGAAATTTTTAGGAGATGAGTTTGATGTTCATGGTGGTGGTATAGATTTGTTATTTCCTCATCATGAAAATGAAATAGCTCAATCAAGATGTGCAAATGATACAAAAATATTTGCGAAATTTTGGATGCATAATGCATTCATCACTATGTCTAATGAAAAGATGGCTAAGTCTCAGGGAAATATTTTAAAAATAAAAGATTTTAGAAATAAGATAAGCGGTCAAGTTTTAAGATTAGCTTTACTAAGTGCTCATTATAAACAACCATTAGATTGGAATGATAAACTTCTGGATGATTGTCAAAATACTATAAATAAATGGTACAATTCATATTTAGATATTGAAAATAATTATGAAGTTTCTGAAGAAATTCTTCAACCACTTTACGATGATTTAAACACCCCTGGATATATTGCTAATTTACATCAATTATATGACAAAGCTCAAAAAGGTAACGATGAAGATAAATCTTTATTTGTTTCTGCTTGTCAATTTGTAGGATTATTAAATGAAAGTAAAGAAAATTGGCTTAAATTTAAAATTAACAAAGCTTTAATTTCTGAAAAAGAAATTTTACAAAAAATTCAGGAAAGAAATAAGGCAAGAGAGAACAAAAATTATGAAGAAGCTGATAAAATTAGAAATGAGCTTTTAGACAAAGGTGTTTTAATAGAGGATAAAGATGGTAAAACGACTTGGAAATTTAAATGAGTAAAGAACAACTTTATATATTTGACACAACATTACGTGATGGTGCACAAACTCAAGGTGTAGATTTTTCAATTGATGATAAAGAAAAAATCTCATCAGCCTTAGATAAATTGGGTGTGGATTATGTTGAGGGTGGATGGCCAGGAGCAAATCCAACCGATACTGAGTTTTTCAATAAAGATCATAACTTCAAATCAACGAAATTAACCGCATTCGGAATGACTAAAAAATCAGAGCATAGTGCAGAAAATGATCCCATGCTCTCATCTTTAATAAATTCAAAAAGTACTTCTGTTTGCTTGTTTGGAAAATCATGGGATTTTCAAGTGGATGTCGCTTTAGGAATAAGTAATGAGCAGAATTTAATGAATATAAGTGAAAGCACAAAACACATCGTTAAATCTGGAAAAGAGTTCATGTTTGATGCTGAACATTTTTTTGATGGATATAAAGCTAATCCAGAATATGCAATAGCATGTTTAAAAGCGGCCTTTGATAATGGTGCTAGATGGATAGTATTATGTGACACGAATGGGGGCACACTTCCTCATGAAGTAATCAAAATTGTTCATGAAGTAACCAAACACATTCCAGGAGAAAATTTAGGAATACATGCTCATAATGATACTGAAAATGCAGTAGCAAATAGTCTTGCTGCAGTTCAAGCGGGGGTTAGACAAGTTCAAGGAACTATAAATGGACTAGGGGAAAGATGTGGAAATGCAAATTTAATGTCATTAATTCCTTCATTTTTTTTAAAGAAAGATTTCTCAGATAAATTTAAATTAAATATTAAAAGAGAAAATTTAAAAAATTTAACTCAATGCTCAAGATTGTTAGATGAAATTTTAAACAGAAAACCCAATAAACATTTACCTTATGTAGGTGCTTCTGCTTTTTCTCACAAGGGTGGAATGCATGTTTCAGCTGTTCAAAAAGATCCAAAAACTTATGAGCACATAAATCCAGAAGAAGTCGGAAACTCTAGAAATATAGTTGTTTCAGATCAATCGGGACAATCGAATATAATGTCAAGATTGAATTCAATAGGAATTAAAGTTGAGAAAAGTGATCCTAAAATTAAAAAACTTTTAGATGAAGTGAAAGATCGAGAATTTATTGGTTATAGTTATGATGGTGCTGATGCATCCTTTGAGCTGTTAGCTCGAAGATTAATGGGGGAGATACCAAGATATATTTCTATTAATGAATATGATGTTTCGGTAAAGAAAGATAATGCAGGAGACATAGTTTCATATGCAAAAGCTCAATTAGAAGTAGATGGAGACAAAATTTTGTGTGAAGGACAAGGAAACGGACCTGTTAATGCTCTTGATAATGCAATTAGAAAGAATGTTAATAAGCTTGCTAAATATTCAGAATATTTAAAAGATTTAAGATTGGTTGACTATAAAGTTAGAATTTTAAATACTGGTACAGAAGCTGTAACAAGGGTTAGTATTGAAAGTACAGATTCGAAGGGTGTTAATTGGTTTACTATTGGAGTATCACCAAATATCATTGATGCATCTTTTAAAGCTCTTGTTGATAGTTTAGATTATAAGTTATTTAAGGATAAAGCTCCTGGAAGTTTGTAAGAATGAAAATTAAAAAATTTTCAGAAAAACCATCTGATTTAGAAGAAAGAATAGGAGCCAAACCAATAGTTTGTTACCCAAATACTAATATTGAAGAAAAAAATTTAAGTATTTTACATGCCGCTAGAGAACACTTGGTTAAAAAAGAGGAAGTTATAATACCTCCAAGAGATGCAAAAACGTTTGAAGTTAAATTTGGTGAGTTTTTTAGAATCGAAAGTGTAGAGGGGCCTCAAGTAGGAGATTTAAATTTATTTAATTTAAATAATTTAGAGGAAAAATTCTACTCAGGAAAAACAAGAGCACTCTATGGAACTCATCTTTCTGTTGGAGATAAAATGTTTAGTAGTTTTCCCTATCTTAGATCTTTAGCAACAATAACTTGGGATACTTTAGATTGGTATGATTATGATAAAGATGGTGGATCAGTTCATGATGTAATTGGTACTAGATGTGATCCGTATACATCAAAACTTTTGAGCGATAACGATTATCATTATTGTTGTCATTCAAACTTAACAAGAGCTTTGGTTAAAGAAAAAAATGTTCAATTAGATCACGCAGAAAAAATAGTTCATGATGTATTAAATGTTTTTATGTTAACTGGATTTACCAATGATACTAAACAATATTTTATGAAAGCAAGCCCAGTAAGACCTGGTGATTATTTAGAATTTTTTGCTGAAATAGATTTATTGGGTGCTATTTCTGCTTGTCCAGGAGGTGATTGTGGATCTGAACACTCATCTGATGTTGCAAAATGTTATCCATTAAAAGTTTCTATTTGGACAGTAGATCCAAAATATTTAAATGATATTAAACCATCAGCTATTTCCAATTATAACAGAAATCATGGTATAGATTAATGTCTGTAAATAATATTTCTTTCATTTTACACAAACCTCAACTCTCAGAAAATATAGGTGCATGTGCAAGAGGAATGAAAAATTTTAAATTTAATAAGCTTATTGTTATTGATCCTAAACCAATATTTCCAAATGATAAAATTTTAGCAACCTCAGTAGGAGCAAAAAATATAATTAATAAGGCAAAAAATTTTGTAAATTTAGAAAAACCTTTAAAAAATATTGACATTGTAATTGCAACATCAGCACGATTTAGAAATAAAAATATTAAACATATCCAATTAAAAGATTTAAAAAAAATAAATTATAAAAAGAAAATAGCTTTTTTATTTGGCTCAGAAGCATCTGGTCTATCAAATAATGAAATAAGCTATGCCAATTATACTCTTCAAATTCCGACTAATCCTGATTTTAAATCATTAAATCTATCTCACAGTTTAATAATAATTGCTCAATATCTATCAAGCATAATTAATTCAAAAACATCTTCTTTTATGAAATCAAATAAAGTTAAATCAGCATCTAAAAAAGAGATAGTTGCTATGGCAAATCTTTGTATACAGAATCTTGAAGAGATTAATTTTTTTAAATCAAAAGAGAAGAAACCAATAATGCTTGAAAACTTGAGAAATATTTTTTATAGGATGGAATTATCAACCAAAGAAACACGTATTTTATCAGGGGTATTTGCAAGTTTAGGTAAAAAACGTTGATTGACAAAATGATGAGTAAGTTTATAAAGCCCACTATCAAATGACAAAAAGATTAAACTCTAAACATAAAGTAGACAGAAGATTAAAAGTGAACCTTTGGGGAAGACCTAAAAGTCCTTTTAATACTAGAGCTTATGGACCAGGACAACATGGTCAAACAAAAACATCAAAGCCATCTGACTACGGAATACAGCTTCAAGCTAAACAAAAATTAAAAGCTTACTATGGCAACATTAACGAGAGACAATTTAGAAATATTTACAAAAAAGCAGTAATGCTTAAAGGTGATACTGGGGAAAATTTAATTGGTCTTCTTGAAAGAAGATTAGACGCCGTGATCTACAGAGCAAAATTTGCAACAACAATTTTTTCAGCTAGACAATTAATCAATCACGGCCATGTAAAAGTAAATAGTAAAAAAGTAAATATTGGAAGCTATTTAGTAAGAGAGGAAGATTCAATTGAAATAAGAGATAAATCTAAACAACTTGCAATAATTGATATTGCACTTGCAAATAAAGAAAGAGAAACTCCAGAATATATTCAGATGGACGAAAAAAACAAAAAACTAAAGTTTGTTAGAGTTCCAAAGTTTGAAGAAGTTCCATACCCAATTGTTATGGAACCTAATCTAGTGATTGAATATTATTCAAGATAATTAGCTTTTAGCCTTAAAATTTATATTTTTGCTTTCAAAAAGTTTTGCCAATTCGCCACTTTCATACATTTCTTTAACAATATCGCATCCACCGATAAATTCATTTTTAACATAAAGTTGTGGGATAGTTGGCCAGTCACTAAAAACTTTAATACCTTCTCTTAAATTTTGATTTTCTAAAACATTTATACCTTTAAAATTTACTTCTAGAATTTTTAAAATATTTGAAGTAGCCATTGAAAATCCACATTGTGGAGCGTCAGGTGTACCTTTCATAAACAAACATACTTCATTGTTTTCAATTTCATTTTTTATTAAATCATTTGTTTGTTGATCCATTTAACTCTCCTTTGTTTTAATTGCTAATGCATGAAGTTCATTACCCATCCTACCTTTTAATGAGTTGTAAACCATTTTATGTTGCTCAATTTTACTTTTACCAGAAAATTGAGATGAGGTAACAGTCGCTGAATAATGATTTCCATCACCTGCCAAATCTTGTATTTCAACAATTGCATCAGGCATTGCCTCTTTTATAAAATTCTCAATTTCTTTTAAATCCATCGCCATTATTTACTCATATAGTTAGTAAGCCAACTTTTATTAGAAGTTGATAATTCGTCAATTGTAACTTTTGTCTTATCGTTAATATATACTTCATTTTTAATAATTGTGCCAAGTTCATCAAAATGAACTGCATTTTTATTCAATATATCTGCTACTTTTTTAAAATCTTTTTTGTTAATTTCTATAATATATCTACCTTGATCTTCAGCAAATAAGTATTCTATCTCATTAATTAGATATTTAGGTTTTTTAATATTTATTCCTTTTTTTCCTTTAATACACATCTTTGCAACAGCAGTAATTATGCCACCTAAAGAAACATCGTGTGCACTTTTTATTAATTTATTATCTATTAACTTAAGTAATGTTTCTCCATTATTTTTCTCATTAAATAAGTTTACTTCAGGCGGAGGTCCATTTTTTTCATCTAAAATAGTCCTTGCAAATAAACTTTGATCAATATGTCCTTCAGTTTTTCCAATTACTAAAACTAAATTATCAACTTCTTTAAAATCCATAGTAATCATATTTTTATAATCTTTGATTAGTCCAACCCCACCAATTGCAGGCGTGGGTTTTATACCTTGGTCTTTTGTTTGGTTATAAAAAGATACATTTCCAGAAACCACTGGAAACTTTAAATAATCGCTAGCTTCGCCAATTCCTTGAACACATTCAACAAACTCACCCATGTTTTCTTCATTTTCAGGACTACCAAAATTTAAACAATTAGTAATAGCAATTGGTTTTGCACCAACAGATATAAGATTCCTGAAACTTTCACAAACTACCTGCTTTCCACCAGTTAAAGGATGTGCCCAGCAATAAATTGCAGAAGAGTCTACAGAAGCAGCCACTGCTTTATCTGTTCCATGCACTCTTACAACCCCTGCATCTCCGCCAGGTTTTTGTATTGTATCTCCCATAACAGTATGATCGTATTGTTGCCAAATCCATTCTTTATTACATACATTTGGGTTTGCTAAAATTTTCTTTAACACTTCAATAATTTTTAAATGCTTGATATCCTCTTTTTTAATTTTATTTTTTTTAGGTAACTTTGCTTTTTTCCATTTACGATCGTACATAGGAGAGTTTTCAACCAAGGTATTAACTGGAATGTCTGCTACCTTTTCTTCATTAAAGTAAAGTTCTATTTTTTTTGACTTAGTAGTTTTTCCGATCACTGCAAAGTCCAAGTTCCATTTATCAAATATTTTTTTTGCCTGTTCTTCTTTGCCATTTTCTAAAACAATCAACATTCTTTCTTGGCTCTCAGAAAGCATAATTTCATAAGGAGTCATTTTGGCTTCTCTGCAAGGTACTTTGTTTAAATTAATTTCTATTCCAAGTTTTCCTTTTGAGGCCATTTCAATACTTGAAGAAGTTAAACCAGCGGCACCCATATCTTGAATAGCTATAATTGAGTCTCCTGCCATAAGCTCTAAACAAGCTTCAAGCAAAAGTTTTTCTGTAAACGGATCTCCAACTTGAACTGTAGGTTTCTTTTCTTCAATTTTTTCATCAAAACTAGCGGAAGCCATACTTGCACCATGTATTCCATCTCTTCCCGTTTTAGATCCAACATAAATAACTGGTTTATTTAAACCTGCAGCTTTAGAATAAAAAATCTTATCTTTTTTGACCAATCCTAGTGTCATAGCGTTTACCAAAATATTTCCATTATAAGAGCTATCAAAACTTGTTTGGCCAGCAATTGTAGGAACGCCCATACAGTTTCCATAACCACCTATGCCATGAACAACACCTCTTAATAAATTTTTAGTTTTTTTATTTTGTGGTGATCCAAAATGTATTGAATTCAAGTTAGCTATTGGTCTTGCACCCATTGTAAACACATCTCTCATTATTCCTCCAACACCAGTAGCAGCACCTTGATAAGGCTCAATAAATGAAGGGTGATTGTGACTTTCTATTTTAAAAACTATTGCATCATTATCCTCAATATCGATAACACCAGCATTTTCTCCAGGACCTTGAATAACTTTCTTTCCTTTAGTAGGTAGTTTTTTTAAATGTAATCTTGATGATTTATAAGAACAATGTTCATTCCACATTGCAGAAAAAATACCTAGCTCTGTAATATTTGGAGTCCTCTTTAATAGCTCACAAATTTTAGCGTATTCATCTTTCTTTAAACCATGATCAACCGCTACTTGTTCATTTACAATCATTTTAAGTTGTTTATTAAGTTTTTAAAAAATAATGATCCATCCTCACCAGATAGAGATGTATCAATCATTCTTTCAGGGTGGGGCATCATTCCTAGAACATTTTTTTCTTTATTAAATATACCAGCAATATTTTTTATGGATCCATTAGGATTGAATTGATCCTCTATTTTTCCATTTTCGTTACAATAGTTGATAGCTATTTGATTATTATCTTCAATTTCTTTTAATTGATCATTGGTACAAAAATAATTTCCTTCATTATGAGCTATATGAAATTCTAAAACTTCATTATCAACATTTTTAAAATATTTATTTTTTTTGTCATTAATTTTTACAAAAACGTTTTTACATATAAATTCTAAATATTTGTTTCTGAGCAAAACACCCGGGACTAAACCGGCCTCTACCAATATTTGAAATCCATTACAGATACCCATAACCATACCTCCTGAATTTGCAAAATTAATTACAGACTGCATTATTTTTGATTTAGATGCCATACTTCCACATCTCAAGTAATCACCATATGAAAATCCACCTGGTAATACAACTAAATCACTTTTTGGTAATTCAGCATCAGCATGCCAAACCATTTTGTTTTTAAACCCAAATTTCTTCAAAGCAACATCCATATCTCTGTCGCAATTTGAACCAGGAAAAGTAATAACTGATGATTTCATTAATTACTTTGGATCAATAATTTTATAATTTTCAATTACAAGATTTGCCAAAAGTTTTTTACACATTTCTTCAACTTTTGTTTTGGCTTTGTCGTTATCGGTTTCCTTAGTATCTATTTCAAAATATTTACCTTGTCTAACTTCGTTAACATCTTCAAAACCCATTCCATCTAAAGTTTGATGAATAACTTTTCCTTGTGGATCAAGTACATCTTTTTTTAAAGTTATTATTACTGAAATTTTCATTTTTTCTTTTGTTTAACTGAAGATAATTTAGTTACATTTACTGCTGAAACGTTAGATTGTTCATGAAGTATGCCTAATCTTTTAGCAACCTCAGTATAGGCTGGAATTAAATCACCTAGATCTTTTCTAAATCGATCTTTATCTAATTTTTTTTCCGTAATACTGTCCCACAATCTGCAAGTATCAGGACTAATTTCATCTGCTAAAATAACTTCATTTTTTCCATCAGTTTTAATTCTTCCAAATTCTAATTTAAAATCGATAAGTTTAATTCCAACACCTCTGAACATGCCAATCATAAAATCATTAATTCTTAAAATCATTTTTTTAACTTTATCGATCTCTGTTTTTGATGCCCAATCAAATGCTAAAATATGCTCTTCAGATATTAATGGATCTCCAAGTTTGTCATCCTTTAAGCAGTATTCAATTAAAGGTTCTTTTAAAACAGTTCCGTCCTCTATACCTAATCTTTTAGTAATTGAACCTGTTGCAACATTTCTCACAATGAATTCGATCGGAATTATTTCTACAAGTTTTATAATTTGCTCACGCATATTTAATCTTTTAACTAAATGATTTTTGATTCCTATTTGAGAAAGGTTAGAGAGTATATGTTCTGAAATTCTATTATTTAGAACACCTTTGCCCTCAATTTTAGTTTTTTTTTGATTATTGAATGCAGTTGCATCATCTTTAAAATATTGAATAACTAAGTTTTTATCATTTGTTGCATAAATGATTTTAGCTTTTCCTTCGTATAATTTTTTACCTTTTTTCATTATTTAAAAACTCTTCTAAAGATTAAATTTACATATTTAAAGTGTTTAGAGTAATTAAATATAGACTTTAGTTTTTTTGGTGAAATTTTACTCATTATAAATTTATCAGATGAAATAACGTCAATTAAATTTAAATTTTCTACAAAACATTTTTTTGCATAAGATTGTACCATTTTGTATGATTTTTCTCTGCTTAATCCTGTCTTAGTTAGCTCCAGCATAACTTCTTGAGAAAAAATTAAACCTTTTGTTAAATTTAGGTTTTCAATCATTTTTTTAGGGTAGACAATCATATTATCTAAAATATTTGTAAGCCTAACCAATGCAAAATCAGTTGTTATATTAGCATCTGGTCCTATATTTCTTTCAACGCTAGAGTGAGAAATATCTCTTTCATGCCAAAGAGCTATATTTTCAAGAGCTGGTACAACAGCGCTTCTGACCAATCTTGCTAAGCCTGTTAAATTTTCGCTTAAGATTGGATTTTTTTTGTGCGGCATTGCAGACGAACCTTTTTGATTTTTAGAGAAATATTCTTGTAGTTCATAAACCTCAGTTCTTTGTAGATGTCTTATTTCAACTGCTACTCTTTCTATAGATCCTGCAATAATTCCTAAAACAGAAAAATAAAATGCATGTCTGTCTCGTGGAATTACTTGTGTCGATATTGGCTCAACTTTCAGCCCTAATTTTTTGGCAACATGTTTTTCAACGTCTGGATTAATGTTAGCAAATGTGCCTACTGCTCCAGAAATTGCACATGTAGAAACTTCATCAATAGCATCTTTTAGTCTTTTTTTATTTCTTTTAAATTCCTCATAATATGAGGCCAATTTTAAACCAAAAGTAATTGGTTCTGCATGGATGCCATGGCTTCTTCCCATGCACGGTGTGAATTTAAATTTTTTGGCTTGTCTTTTTAAAACTTTTAAAATTTGATCAATATCTTTTAAGATAATTTTACCTGATTGGACTAGTTGAATATTAAAACTAGTATCTAAAACATCTGATGAAGTCATACCTTGATGTAGGTACCGTGCTTTAATTCCAGCTTTTTCAGTAATAGAAGTAAGAAATGCTATTACATCATGTTTTACCTCAGATTCTATTTTGTGAATTCTGCTTACATTAATCCTAGCTTTTTTTCTTACAACAGAAGCAACACCTCTTGGAATTTGACCTAGTTTTTCCATTGCTTCTGCGGCTGCAACTTCAACATCTAACCAGATTCTGTATTTATTTTCTTCTGACCAAATATCAGTTAATTCTTTTCGCGAGTATCTTTTAATCATTAATTATAAGTATGGAGGCTTTGAATAACCTTTAGCAGATTCTGTAAAGATTTCATAACCATTTTCAGTAATTCCTAACGTATGTTCAAATTGTGCAGATAAAGATTTATCTTTTGTAACAGCTGTCCAACCGTCATTCAACATTTTTACATCATATTTACCTGAATTTATCATTGGTTCTATCGTAAATGTCATACCAGGTCTTAATTCCATGCCTGTATTTTTTTTACCGTAGTGTAAAATATTTGGTGGCTCATGAAATGTAGTACTTATTCCGTGACCACAAAAATCTCTAACGACTGAAAAACCTTTTTCTTCTACAAAAGATTGTATCTCATAACCGATATCTCCTAATTTTATTCCAGGTTTTAAAATTCTAATAGCCCTCATCATTGATTCGTAAGTTGCTTCAATAAGATTATTTAACTTTACAGGAGTTTTTCCAATACAAAACATTCTACTTGTATCACCATAGTGCTCATCAACGATTGCTGTCACATCAACATTTACAGCGTCACCTTCTTGTAAAATTCTATCAGAAGGTATTCCATGACACACAACATGGTTTAAAGATGTGCATAAAGATTTTGTAAACCCTCTGTAGTATAGAGGGGCAGAGTACCCACCGTTATCTCTTATAAATTCATACCCTAGTTTATCGATATAATCAGTTGAGATGCCTTCTTTAATATTTTCAGTTAACATATCTAAAGTTCTTGCAGCTAAATTTCCTGCGACTCTCATTTTTTCAAACTTCTCTTTATAATCAGTCATCGATAATTTTTAATTTTTTATCTATAAAAATTTTCTTAGAATTTATATCACATCTATAAGCTAAAAAATTAACACCAGCTTTTTTAGCTATTAAATAGGTATTATAATATTCTTCATCTATATCTTTAGCTATCTTAAAATATTTCATATTTTGGATTTGAACTAAAAATATTAAATATGTTTTATAACTTTTTTTTATGGCATCAATAAGAGTTAATAAATGCTTAATTCCTCTTGCTGTTGGAGCATCTGGAAATTCTGCTGTATCTTTATTTCTAAATAAAGTAACATTTTTTACTTCAACAAAGGTTTTTTGTGTCTTTTTTTCTAATAAAAAATCAAATCTAGTTTCCTTATTAAAAAATACCTCTGGTTTTATAGAGTCATTATTTTTAAGTTCATTAATAAGATTGTTGTTGAGCCCATGCTCAACTATTCTATTTGCCATGTGAGTATTTACCCCAACTAAATTTTTTCTAGATTTGATAATTTCCAATCCATATTTAAGCTTTCGTTTTGGGTCATTATTAGGAAGCAAATAAACTTCATTACCTTCATCCAATAAACCTTTCATTGATCCTGTATTAGGACAGTGAGCTGTGACAATTTCTTTACCGAGTTTAACGTCAGTAAAAAACCTTTTATAACGTTTGATTAGTTTGCCTTTTATTAAAGACTTGGTAAATTCCATTAGTAAATTATATATTTCATATGGTTAAAAAAGTAAAAGTTAATGCATCAATTTTAATTATTGGTAACGAAATTTTATCTGGAAGGACCCAAGACACAAATACATCAACCTTAGCAATTTGGCTAAATTCTATAGGAGTTAATGTTTCAGAAGTTAGAGTAATTCCAGATATAGAAAAAACAATTATTGATAATTTAAATTTTCTCAGGTCAACATATGACTATGTTTTTACAACTGGTGGTATAGGACCTACTCATGATGATATTACAGCTCAATCAGTTTCAAAAGCATTTGGAATAAAATATGAGGTACACAAAGAGGCTTTTAAAATCTTAGAGTCTTATTATAAGCCAGGTGACTTTAATGAGGGGAGACAGAAAATGGCGTGGATGCCACAGAATGCAAAATTAATTTTAAATCCAACAAGCGGTGCACCAGGTTTTAATATTGAAAATGTATTTTCATTGCCAGGTGTTCCATCTATTTTAAAATCAATGTTAGGTGGTTTAACAAACAGTATAGTAGGTGGTGAACCGATTAAAAGTCTCACAATAAGTTTGAGAACAGTTGAAAGTGAAATAGCAAATTCTTTAACCAAAGTTCAAAATGATAATCAAGATGTAGAAATAGGAAGTTATCCATTTTTCCATGCAGGCAAGTTGGGAGTTTCGATAGTAATTAGGTCAGAAAACCAACATAAAATAGATGATTGTAATTATCAGATTTTAAAGTTTGTTAATGAAAAAAAAATAAAAGTTGTTGATCGTTGATGTTGTATTTTGCATACGGTAGTAATCTTAATCATTTTCAAATGAAACGAAGATGTAAAGATAGTGTTTTTTTAAAAAAAATAAATTTGAAAAATTTTAGATTAACTTTTAGAAGCAAATATAGAGCTGCAGACATAGAATACAAAAAAAATTCAATAGTACCAGGAGGATTGTTTGAAATTTCTAAAACTGATGAAAAAAAATTAGATGTATATGAAGATTTTCCAAAACTTTATAAAAAATATTATTTTCATTATTATGGTAAAAAGGTTATGACTTATACAATGGTTAATAAATCGCCATTTAAGTTTCCTACTGAAAGATATTTGAATGTTGTTAAAAGAGGATATAGAGATTGTAAACTTAAAAACCAATATTTAAAAAAAGCTTTAAATAATCAATAATTTTTTTAAATAAACATGATCAGTTCTAATTGGGCAAAAAATAGTTTTTTTAAAAATAAAATAATTTATCCAAAAAATATTACACAGTTAAAAAAAATTATAAAAAAAAATAAAGAAATAGGGATATGTGGAAATTTAAGATCTTATGGTGATACGTGTATTAACGAAAAGAATTTAGTATCTTTAAAAAAATTTCCAAAAATAATTAACTTAGATAAAAGTAAAAAGCTGATCTCAGTTAGTTCAAATGTATTGCTATTGGAAATACTGAATAAAATTACCCCTAATGGTTACATGATAGATGTTACACCAGGATCAAAATATGTCACTGTAGGGGGAATGATCGCAAATAATATTATTGGAAAAAATTTATACAAAAATCAATTTAAATTTATAATTAAAGAAATTGAGATTCTCACTAGTTCTAATAAAATTATTAAATGCTCATCTACAAAAAATAAAAAAATATTTAATTTAACGATAGGAGGTTTTGGATTAACTGGGGTAATTTTAAAAGCTAAAATTAATCTAAGAAAGATTAATAATTTATTTATAGATCAAGAAATTGAAAAATTTGAGAGCATTAATCAATTTTTGAAAAAAATTAAAAAAAAATCAATGTTTTCGGTTTCTTGGATTGACTCTCATTCAATGGAGCAGAATAAATTTAGAGGGTTTATTCAAACAGGCAATTACAATAAAAATAAAAACAACAAAAATTTAATTTCTTTTAAAGATAAAAAATTAAATTTTTTTTCTAATATTTTTTTAAAATTATATATAAAATTTTCAATAGTATCTAAGATTATTAATTATGTATTTTATATTTCAAGGCCAAGATTTAATATAGTTAATTATAATGACTTTTTTTATCCACAAGATAGGTTTTTAGATTGGAACAAAAGTTATAAAAATGGTTTATTTCAAATTCAATTTCTTATTAAAGAAAATAAATTTCAAAAAATTGTTGATAAAATTTCCAATTTTTTTCTTACAAATAAAGTCAAATCTACATTTATTATAATTAAAAAAATTAATGAAAAAGGAAAGTATCTAAGCTACAAGGGTAAAGGCTATTCATTATCTTTCGATTTTGAAATAAATGATAATTATTCTTTAATAACAAATTTTTTTAATAAAATATTCAAAGAATTTGAATTAAATATATATCTTTCAAAAGATAGTATTCTCAGTAAAGATATAATCTATAAAGATAGAAATTTTAAAATATTTAAAAAAGATTTAAAGTTGATTGATAAAAATAAAAAGTTTGTAAATAATTTTTCAAATAGACTCAATTTGAAATAACTTATGAATTATAAAAATATTGTATTATATGGTGGTTCTTCGGAAATAACTTTAGAACTGTTAAAATTATATTATGAAGAAACTGAAAACATATTTATTTTCTCTAGAAGTTTAGAAATAGTCAAAGATTTATTAAACAAAGATATTTTTTTTAAAGATAAAATACTTACAAAAATTAAAATAATAGAATGTAACCTTGGAAATTATGAGGAAGTTTTAAAGATTATACGTAATGATATGAATGAATTATCTGGATTGATATGGGTTGCAGGTTCTACCGGTGATGCAGATCTAGAATATAATGATGCAAATCTAATAAAAAAAAACCTAACTATTAATTTTTTAAATCCAACTATTTTAATTAATGAGTTTTCAAAAAAAATAATACCTAATAGTAATTCATTTATTTGCGCAATAACATCTGTTGCAGGTTTGCGTGGAAGAAAAACTCAACTTTTCTATGCACCAGCCAAAGCTGGGCTAATAACTTATCTTTCAGGATTAAGACAAAAATTATCTACTAAAAACATTCACGTCTGTACTATTATACCAGGTTACATTAATACAAAACCTTTTAGAGAGGGAAAATGGAAAACATTTAGTTTTTTAATTACATCTCCTAAGGAGTGTGCCAATCTAATCAAAAAAGGAATTCATAATAAAAGAGAAATTATTTACATAAATTATTTATGGAAAATAGTTATGTTTTTAATTTCTTTAATACCTGAAAAAATTTTTAAAAAGCTTAATTTTTAAATTTAGATTTTAAAAGTTCTATAAAAAATAAAAATTGGATTATTATTCCATAATGCATAAATCTTTGACCTTCTTGGAATCCAAATAATGAACTTATGGTTAATATATATCCATAAAGTAAAAACAAAGTTAAATAAAACAAACGTAAATTATTTTTATTTTTATTATTTAATATTTTCACTATAAAAAAAATGTATATTGTGATCATAAAAGTAAAAACTAATAATTGTTTTAATTTTTTAACTTTAGTTATTTCATATAATTTTAATTTTTCTTCTTTAACTTTTTCATATCCTAATGGGTGCTCTATAATATCATAATCAATAGCTAATTGAGTATGAGGTACTAAAAACTCAATAATTCTGCCTTTTATCCATAAAAATTTGTTTTGGTTAATTAATTCAAGACTTTTTCCTAAGCACCATTGAGATCTAGTTATCATTCCAATGTTATTTCTTGAACTTTTATTTCCAACTATTGAGGCATGATTTAATTTATTTTTATTTTTTTTATATTTCAAAAAATATTCATTTATAGATTTATTTAATTGATCTTCACTGCCACCAAATGTTCTTCCCAAACCACAAAGGACAAAATATTTATTGTTGGGTATATGAGTTGTTGTCACACTGAGTTGCAATCCTGACCAAGTCCCTTTTGAGAAAACTCCAAAAACAAAATAATTTTTTAAATATGGAAGAAACGCAATTACTAAAATTGGAATTAAAATTTTAATATTTTTTCCTAGGTTTAAATATTTATTTCTTTTCCAATCTATAATTCTAAAAATTATAAAAAAAGCAATTATTAACAAAGGGACAAAAGCTGATATCAGATAAATTAATATTATTAAAATGATATAAAAATATATTTCGAAAATAATTTTTTCTTCTTTAAAAAATTTATATAAAAAAAGTGATCCTATAGAAAAAAGAGTTACTACTAAATGTGGATAGTAAGGTAAATTTTCATAAAAAATTATAGACGGATGAAAAATAAAGATTAGACAAACAATATTTCTTGATAACAATCCCAATTTAAACTCATCACTGTAAAACTTAATTATATAAAGTATTATTATTGAGAAAAACCAATGAACTATTAAAATTATTCTTGAAGCAAAAATTAAATCACCATTAGATGCTTTTAAAACTAGACCCACAAAATAATTCCATAAAGGCTGTTGCATGTGCAAATATTTAATAGTGTTTAGCAAATCTTCTTTCAGAAGTTCTAGGTTTGATAATTGCCAATAACTTGCAAA